>CALDQK010001221.1 GCA_937911525.1 uncultured bacterium | reverse complement strand
CCGAGCCCGAGCCGCTCCGGCTGCGCGATCCACTCCTGCTCGCCTTCTTCACCTTCCTGGCGCTCCGCTACGTGCGAGCCCTGCCCTTCGCCCTCCTGATCGCGCTCCCCTGGAGCGCGGCCCAGCTCAGCCGCCGCTTTGGCTCCCCCTCGGCGGGCTTCCTGTCCCTCGCCTGGCGTCGGCTCGGCGCTGGCCTGGTGGTCTTCGCGCTCCTGTGGGGGGTCCTCCGCCTCCCGCGGCGCCTCGACCCCGAGGTCTCTCCCCGCACCCCAGGCGACGTGCTCTCTCCCTTCTGGCGAGCCTCCCGCGGCCTCCCCGTGCGCTGCGCCAGCTGGCTCCAAAGCGCCCCCCAGAACCTGCGCTTCTACAACTACTACCACTCGGGCGGGCTGCTGACCTGGGCGCTCTACGGCCAGCGGCGCGTGTTCATCGACGGCCGCGGAGACCTCCACAACTACTCGGGCGCCTGGACGGCGCACGTGATGTTCAGCAACATCGAGCCCGGCTGGGAGCAAAGCTGGCAGCGGCTCGCCCCGCACGTGGCCCTCTTGCTGCGCGGCTGCAAGCTCCAGGGCGCCCTCGAGGAGCGCGGCTGGAAGTTCGTGACCGACGACCCCGACTGGGTCCTGCTCGCCGACCCTCGCTTCTACCCACAGATCCCCGCCCACATGAGGCAGTCCCCGGTCCCGCGGTGAGAGGGCGTGGCTGGATTCGCGCGCTCGCGCCCGCCCTCTTGCTGGCGCCCTCGGCGCTGGCCCTGGCCGGCTGCGCTGCCCCGGACGTCGTGGTGATCGACCGCTCCGGCTGGCCGGTGGCGGGGGCCCTGGTCTACGGCCAGCTCCACTCCTTCGAGGTCACCGCGACGACCAACGCCGAGGGCGAGGCGTGGCTCGAGCTCTGGCCGCCGCAGCTCGCCTACGGCGTGCAGCGCGCGGGATACGAGCCCGTGTTCGTGCCCCTCGACGAGCGAGCGCGCGAGGAGCTCGAGCGCCCGCTCACGATCGTGCTCACCAAGCGCCCCTGAGCGGAGAGCGCGTGCCTTAGGCTCGCAGCGAAGGTCTCGAGCCCTGTATGCAGATTGGTCCCTACCAACTCGAGGGGGAGCTGGGGCGAGGCGGCATGGGTGTCGTCTACGCCGCCACGGACCTCCGCTCCGGCGCGAAGGTCGCCCTCAAGCTGCTCCTCTCGACCCGGGAGGCGACGCCGGCAGCCCGGCGCCGGCAGGAGATCGAGCTCCAGACCCTCTCGAGGCTCCCGCCCCACCCGCACCTCGTCCGCCTGCTCGACGCCGGGGCGCACCAGGGAGCCCACTACACGGTCTCCGAGCTGGTCGCAGGCGACACCCTCGAAGACCGCCTCCGCGCCGGCCCCCTGCCCGTCGCCGACGCGCTCCGCCTGGCGAGGGAGCTGGCCCAGGCCTTGATCGCGGTCCACGCCCAGGGGGTGCTCCACCGAGACCTCAAGCCGGACAACGTGCTGCTGCGGGCCAGCGACGGCGCCGCGCTCCTGACCGACTTCGGGCTGGCGCTCGACCTCGAGGCCACCTACACGCGCGTCACCCGCTCCCACGCCCTGATGGGCACGCCCGGCTACTGGGCGCCCGAGCAAGCCCTCGGTGAGACGCGCGCCGTCGGTCCAGCCACCGACGTCTACGGCCTGGGCGCCGTGCTCTACGCCGCGCTGACCGGGCGCCCGC
>CALDQK010001220.1 GCA_937911525.1 uncultured bacterium | reverse complement strand
GCCGGGGGCCAGGATCCTGGGGCCGGGGCCGGGGGCCAGGATCCTGGGGCCGGGGCCGGGGGCCAGGATCCTGGGGCCGGGGGCCAGGAGCCGGGGACGGGGCCGGGGCCGCAGCCCAGCGGGCCCCTCGACGTGTGGATTCACGAGACCAAGCAGCGCCAGGTGCTGGGGCTGGTCCAGGACAAGACGACCGCGATTCGGCTGCGGGGGCCGCGCCCGCTGACGGTGCTGCCGGTCTCGGCGGCGGCCGCCTTCGCGCCGGGCGCGACGGCGGCCCTCAGCGAGGCGCTCGGGCTGGTGCTGGGCCTCCTGGCGGGCGTCCCCGAGCTGCACCTGCTCGTGGCGGGACACGGGGAGCAGGCGGGGCCCTGGGCCGAGGCGACGCGCGCGCTGCTGAGCGGCGACGCGCAGGCCTACGAGCGCGCGCTGGGCTCGCCAGCGGGCTTTGTGGAGGCCGAGCAGCGGCTCGCGGCCGCCGTCGGCGGAGCCGAGGCCCTCGCGCGCCAGCGCGGGGCGATCCAGTGGGTCGGGCCCGGCGCCGTGGGCTGCCAGGACGCGTGGGGGCCCGAGCGGGTCCGGATCCGCGACTGGGCCCCGGCCGAGGCCGAGCGGGTGGACGTGCTCTTCTTCGCCGCCGACGACCGGCCCAAGCTGCGCTGCCACGAAGGCGAGAGCTGCGAGTGGAAGCGCTGCGACGTCTACCGCAAGAACAAGTACAAGGGCAAAGCGCTGCAGCTGGCGCCCCGCGCCGAGCGCGAGGTGCACGTGCTCGAGCTGGAGGGGGCGCAGGCCTTCCACGCCGAAGCGGCGGGTGAGCTGCTCCTGCCCTCGAGCGGTCGCGACGACGACCCCGCCCCGAGCGTGCTCGTGCAGCTGGCCGCGGTCCTCGCGCGAGCGCTCGCGGGCGAGGCTCGCCAGCTGCTCGTGGTCGCGCACGGAGACGAGGCCCTGGGCGCCGCGCGCGCGGCGAGCCTGTTGGCCTTCCTGCGCGGGCGCTCCGAGTGGGCCGCTCACGCGCGCCAGGCCGGCAGCGGGCGCGACATGCAGCGGATCCTCCAGTGGGCCGCGGCGAGCAAGGGCTGGGACTGCGACCCCGGCGGAGTGGACGGGCTGGCCTACGGCAAGACCCAGAGCGCGCTCGACCGCTTCCGGCGCGCCTACCAGGGCGAGTTCGGGACCTGGCTCGACCCCACGCCGCAGCTGATGGTCACGCGCGACTGGGAGGCGGTCCACGACCTCTACCTGCAGGCGATCGACGCCGAGCTCGAGGGGCGCGCCGCCGAGGCCCTGGCGGCCCTGACCTTGCTCGAGCCGGTCGCGGTCGGGGGCGCCCAGCCGCCGCTCGAGGTCGAGCTGGCGGACTACCCCGCGATCCACACCGATCGCCTCGACCTCTGCCTGCTGCGCGAGGACCACCTCCCCGCCGAGCGCGCCGCCCCTCTGGGCGAGCTCTATCGCGGCGCGACCTATCAGGCGCACCCGATCCTGCCGGGCGGGGCCGAGCCGCACCTCCTGGTCGGCCAGGTCCTGGACGAAGGCGGCCAGCCCAGCGGCGGCGTGCCCTACCGGGTGCTGCGGGCCGGGGTCGCGGTGCGGGCCGGGACCGTCCCCGCGGACGGGCGGATCGAGCACGCGCTCCCGCCGGGGGACTACGCGATCCACGTCGGCGAGCCGGGGCCCGGGCCGGGCTCCTCGGCGGCGGGCTCGACGAGCCCGAGCGACGCGGAGTCGAGCGAGGACGCCCTGACCCGCCTCCGCCGCGGCGACTTCCAGCGACGCGGGGCCTACCTCCCCGACGGGAGCGGCTTCGTCGACGGCGAGCTCGACGGGCTGCTGCGGCGCGCCTGCGCCACGCTCGGCGTGGACCCTGCGGCCTGCGAAGCCGCCGACGGCGGGACCCCGCCCGCGGGCGGCGGCGACTCCGACACCGGCGTGCGCCAGGGCCTCCCCCTCTGGCTGGCGGCCTTCCAGCGCGCCTGCACCTCGGCGCGGGCCTTCGGCCTGCAGGAGGAGATCTACAGCCGCCTGCAGGAGGCCTTCTACTTCACCTACTTCGTCGAGACCTACTACGCGCCGGCGGGCGTCGCGATGCCCGCCAGCGTCGAGTACCAGCTCTCGCTCCTGGGGCGGACGCCCGAGAACGGCGGCGCGAGCGCGGGCAACATTGGCGCCAGCGGTGACTTCGCCTACTGCGCCTCGGCGGCGAGCAAGTCCTTCCTGAAGGGGCTCGAGCTCTACGGCTACGCCACCAGCGCGCACGGCTACGCGACCGAGCACGGCTGCAAGGTGAGCCAGATCCAGGGCCAGAGCGCGAGCCCCGACCAGCGCCCTCAGCCAGGCGACGTGCTCTCGGTGCGGACCCACTCGGGCCCCGCCAGCGGGCACGTCGTGACCGTGGTGTGGGCCGAGACCGAGGGGACCGAGCGCGGGCGCCTGTGGTACGTCTCGGGCAACGCCGCCTACCGCGCGGTGGCCTGCGACTACATGGAGCTGGTCGCCGGCCGCGAGCGGCCGCCCGCTGGGGCGGTCTCGGTGATCGTGCGCAACACCAACCATGAGCTCCAGCCCGACCGGCTCGAGCGCCTCGACGCCGCGGCGCTCGGCGCCAAGGGCTGCTCGCGCCTCGAGGGCGCCTACCCGCCGGCCAACGCCCCC
>CALDQK010001219.1 GCA_937911525.1 uncultured bacterium | reverse complement strand
CTCCTCCCGCGCCCGCCCCCGCGCCCGCCCCTCCGCCGCCCGCCGCGCCGGCGCTGGGAATGACCGCCGCTTTGCGGGGGACGGTCGAGTGACGTGGACGCGGCGCGGGCGGCGCGTGACCGCGCGACGCATTCCTGCGACAACCGCGTCGCAGCGCTCCGCGACGACTCGACTTCTGCTTGGCGCAGCCTTTGAGGGGAGGCGACCCCGAGAGGGGGGCGCATGATCCACGTCGTCTCTGCCAGCGTCGTCGGGCTTCTCGCCAGCTTGTTCGTGACCCAGAGCGCGGGTCACAGCGCGGAGCCGCTGTCCTCGCGTTCGCGGGGCTTCCTGCTCGCGCTGCTGCGCCTGGCGCTGGCCTCGGTGCTCGTGGCCGCGATCCTGGTCACGGGGAGCGCGCTGGGGGCCTACCCCCTCGCGCCGGCCTGGCAGGGAGGACGCTGGCTCGACCTCCTGGTCGCTGGGCTGGCGGCCCTCGCCTTGCTCGCCCTGAGCTACCGTCCCTCCGCTTTGCCCGGGACCGCGCCGGAGGAGGCGCCTGGACCGCATCAGCTCCCCGATTCCGCGGGTGAGCGACTCGAGGCCCAGCGGACCCGGGCGGCCTGCTCGACCCCGGCCGCAGGCGCGGCTCGCGGGCCGGTCCTCCCCGCGCGAGCGCTGCCGACCTCGACCCCGGACGCGATCAAGTTCACCTGTCCGCGCTGCGGCTACCTGAGCAAGGTCCCGGCGCGCTACGCCGGCGTCGCGGCCCGCTGCACTGGCTGCCGCGAGCCCTTGCGCGTCCCCTCACTCCGATCCGAGGGGCGACCCACAGAGCCGGCGCGACGCGCGCGCCTGCGGCCTGCCCCGCGCGCTCCACGCGGCTGAGCGAGCGCCCCCGCTGCGCGACCCCAGGACCCCGAGCCGGCCCTCGTCTGCGAGGATCCCCTGCATGGAGCAGGGACGAGCCGACCCCTTCCTCAGCGTCGGGCGCTGTGGACCCTTCGCGGTTCACGAGCTCCTGGGCGAAGGAGGTCAGGCCCGCGTCTATCGGGTCGAGCGAGCGGGGCGCAGCTACGCGCTCAAGCTGCCGAAGATCGCCCAGCTGCTGCGGCCTGGGGGACGCGAGCGCCTCGAGCGTGAGGCCCGCCTGGCGATTCGCCTTCAGCTGCCAGGGATCGTGCGCCTGCACGAGCTGGGGGAGGTCGAGGGTCGCCCCTACCTGCTCTACGCCTTCGTCGCCGGACAGCGGCTCGCAGAGGCCTGGGAGGGCGCGTCGCTGCTGCGCCGCGTCGGCTGGGTTCGCGACGCGGCGCGAGCAGTCGCCGGCGCTCACGCGCAGGGGGTGATCCACCGCGACCTCAAGCCGCAGAACCTGCTCGTCGAGGGCGAGGCGCTCTGGGTGACGGACTTTGGCCTGGGCTGGGCGGCCGAGGAGGCGACCCTGACCCGCACGGGCGAGGTCCTCGGGACGCCGCTCTACATGGCCCCCGAGCAGCTGCTGAGCGCCAAGCCAGCGGTCGGACCCAGCAACGACGTGTGGGCCCTGGGGGTGTTGCTCTTCGAGGCCGCCACCGGCCAGCACCCCTACGCGGACGAGGGGCTGCTCGCGCTCCTCGACGAGGGGCGCCCCCCCCGCGCGCGCGAGCGATCTCCGCAGGTCCCGGCCGAGCTCGACGACTGTTGCGCCGAGGCCATGCGCCTCGAGGCGGAGCGCCGGCCCAGCGCCGCAGCCTTGGCCGATCGGCTCGACGCATGGCTCAGCGCCGCCGCGGATGCCGATGCGTTGGCTCCGGTCGCGTCGCGCCGGAGCGCGCCGCAGATCCCTGGTTTCGAGTTGGTCGAGGTCCTGGGGCGCGGCGGGATGGGGACTGTCTATCTGGGTCGAGACGCGGCCGGGCGCGAGGTGGCCGTCAAGACGCTGCGCGACCAGCAAGGGCCGCGCGATCTGCAGCGGCGCAAGCGCTTCTTGCGCGAAGCGATGGCCCTGCGCGAGCTCGACCACCCCGCGATCGTGCGCTTCTACGACGCCGGCAGCACCGCGAGCGGGCTCTACGTCGTCATGGAGCGCATCACGGGCGAGACCCTGGCCGACCGGCTCGACCTGCGCGGGCCGCTCGAGTCGGCGGAGGCGCGCGCCCTGGGCCTCCAGCTGGCGGACGCCTTGGCCCGCGTTCACGCGCTCGGGATCACGCATCGGGACCTGAAGCCGGAGAACGTGTTCCTGCGCGAGGAGGGCTGCGCCTGCCTGGCGGACTTCGGCCTGGCTCACTTCGGAGACGCGCTCGCGGAGCGTCTGACCCAGACCGGCGCGATCCTGGGCACCCCCGGCTACATGGCTCCAGAGCAGGCCGCGGGGGACCATCAGGACGGGGGAGGGATCACGGTCGACGTCTACGGGCTGGGCGCGGTGCTCTACGCGGCCCTGACGAGGGTCCCGCCGGTGACGGGCGCGACCTTGCTCGAGGTGCTGGCGGCGACCGCGAGCGCGGACCCGACGCCGATCCTCAGCTTGAACCCGGCGGCGGACCCCAGCTTGGCGAAGGTCGTCGAGCGCTGCCTGCGCAAGGACCCGAGCGAGCGCTACGCCTCGATGGCCGAGCTGGCGGAGGCGCTGAGGGGGCGCCCAAGACGGCGCCGCGCGCTCGGCCGGTTGGCGGTCGCCGCGGCCCTCGT
>CALDQK010001218.1 GCA_937911525.1 uncultured bacterium | reverse complement strand
GGAGGCCCTCGTCCAGCCGCGGCGCCTCCCCCGCCGCGAGGAGCCCGCGCTCGGCCCGGGCGGCGAGGACCTCGCCCAGCCAGCCCGCGAGCGCGCGGGCGTCCGAGGCGGCGGCGGGCTCGGACGCCGGCTCCGGGCGAGGGGCGGCTCCCTCCTCGAGCGGCGGCAGGTAGCGAGCCCCGCAGGTCGGGCAGGTCAGGGGCAGCTCCCGCTGGCGCCCGTCGAAGGTCTGCGCGCGCGCGCACACCAGACAAGGGGTCTGGCGCTCCCAGCCGACCACTCCCTTGCGCTGGAGGTCTGCCCAGGCGGCCCGCGCCGCGTCGGGCCAGCTCAGCGCGCCGCCGCAGAGCTGACAGGGGGTCGCGCGCCCGCAGAGGAAGGCCGCGCGCTCGAGGGGGACCTTGAAGATCTTCTGGCAGCCCTCGCAGGCGTAGGAGACCTCCTCGCTCGGGTCCCAGGCGACCCCGGCCAGGGGCTCGGCGCTCGCGAGCGCCTCCCGCAGCCCCTCGGGGAACTCGAGCTCGCCGCCGCAGAACTTGCACGCGGTCTGCCCGCGCTCGAGGAGGCGCGCGAGCTGATCGGGCCGGCACTCGAAGGTGCGCTCGCAGCCAGGGCAGCGGTAGGTGCTCTTCACGACCCCAGCCTAGTTCATGAGCGCTACCCTCCGCGCCAAGCCGCGCGGCGCAGGGGAGCCCGGGGGCTCCCCTGCGCCACGTAGCGGAAGGAAGGGAGGGAAGACGGAGTGACTAGCGGGCCATGACACGGCCGGCGGCGCCGCGGGTGGGGGTCGAGTGCAGCACCTGCCCGCCCTGGCGGATCGAGAGCACCTCGACGTCGAACAGGAAGCTGACGTAGCCCGAGGGGACGATCAGGACCTCGACCTCGACGTTCTGCAGGGTCCCGCGGCGGAGCAGGCGCAGCTTGCGGTTGATCTCGGCGTAGGCGGGGCGCTCGGGGACCGCGAACACGGCCTGGTGCTGGCCGACGAGGAGCAGGCGCTGGTCGTCGGGGAGGTCCATGGACTCGATCCGGCTCACGGGCACCGTGCGGCGGAGCTCGGAGATCGAGAGGGTCGGCTCGGGCGAGCTTCCGTCCGCGAGCGCCTGGCCGCGGATCCGCAGCGGGAGCGCGCCGTAGCGCTCGAGCGCCTCGAGCTGCTTCTTCAGGTGCTCCTGGGCGGTGGTTCCGCTAGCGACGCGATAGGACTTGCCCGCGCCGTCGTGCAGGATCACGGCGTTGGCCTGGGCGTCGACCTCGACGCGCTGCGCCTCGAAGTCCACCGGGAGCGGGGCGATCGGGTTGGGCAGGGGGAGCGGGGCGGGCAGCCTCGGCACGAAGCGGACGGCTTCGTTGTTCGAGCGGACCCAGAGCAGGTGGTAGCGCAGCGGCCTCCCGCCGGGGCCGCCGACCTCGACGCGCAGGTAGCTCGTGGCGGCGGCGCGGCCGGACCAGGTCAAGCTGCGCAGCGAGGCGGGCAGCGCTTCGCGCGTCGGGGTGCCGAGCCGGGCGTTGCGCCCGGGCTGGCTGATCGAGACGAGCAGGATCTGGCCGCGGAAGGAGGGCGGCGCGAAGCTGGGGTGGAGGAGCCGATCGAAGCCGGCGCCGATCAGCTGGCGCGTGCTGCGGACCACATAGGTGCCCGGCGTGACTCCGCGCACCGCCTGGGCGGAGCTGCCCGCGCCGGCCTCCTGGGAGCTCGGCGCCGGGAGGCTGGGCGACGTGGGCGGGGTAGGGAAGCCCGGCGTCGTGATCGGCTGGGCCTGCGCAGGGAGGGAGAGGGCCGCGAGGGCGAGGAGGGCGAAGGGGAGGGCTTTCATGTCTGTCGCTTTCGTTCGTGGGTGCGCCCTCCCAATGGGCAAGGGAAGCGCCACTCCACCTAAGTCCTTCGCCTGCAGCGCCTCTGGACGGGGTGTCCAGCGGCTGGACACCCGCTCGCCCGAGGATCTGAGACGCGCGTGGGCCGCTGAAACGGAGGCGGGGGAGTGTCCGAAGGCTGGACAGGCCGGGCCTCGCAGGTCCGTGGCCGGCGGGCAGCTTAGGATCGTCGGCATGTCCGAGCTCTCCTGGTCCTTTGGCGGCGCCCCCGAGCGAGACCCCTTCCTGGGGCGAGTCGCGCGGGTGTTGGGCGAGCGCTTCGAGGTCGGCGAGCCCCTGGGACGGGGGGGCGCCGGCGCGGTCTATCGGGCGCGCGAGCGCGCCAGCGGTCGGGAGGTGGCGCTCAAGGTGCTGATCTCGGCCAGCGAAGGCGCGCGGGCCCGCTTCCTCGATCGGGAGGGGGCGCTGACGGCCTCGCTGGACCACCCCGGAATCGTGCGGATCCACTCGGCCGGCGAGCTGAGCGGGCTCTCCTACCTGGCCTACGAGCTGGTCGAGGGCGCCCGCCCGCTCCGGGCTGAGCCGGGTCCTGAGGGGCGCCGTCAGCTGGTGGAGCGTGTGCGCGACGCCGCCCTGGCGGTCGCCTACGCCCACGAGCGCGGGGTCGTGCACCGCGACCTCAAGCCCGACAACGTGCTGGTCGACGACGCGGGGCGGGTCCGGGTGGCGGACTTCGGCCTCGCCTGGCGCCCGGGAGTCGACCGCCTGACCCAGACCGGCACCCAGCTGGGAACGCCGGCTTACATGGCGCCCGAGGCGTTGCTGACGCCGAACTCGGAGTGGGTCACCCGACCGACGGTCGACGTGTGGGGCCTGGGGGCGATTCTCTACGAGGGCTTGACCGGGGAGCTCCCCTTCCCCGCTGAGACCCTGACCGAGCTCGCCGCCTCCGCGGCCAGCGGTGTGGTCACCCCACCCCGCAAGCTGGATGCGAGCGTGCCCCCTCGCCTGGAGGCCGCCTGCCTGGCAGCTCTCGAGCCGGACCCCGCTCGCCGGCTGCCCGACGCCGCCGCTTTCGCGCGTGAGGTCGAGGCCGCGCTCGCCGATCCCGGCGCTGTCCGCCCCTCTCCAGCGGGTCTGGCCCTGTTCGCCGCGCTCGTCGGGGCCGGGCTCTTGGCTGCCGGGTGGCTGGCCCGTGGGCCCGAGCCCTCCGCCACGCCTACCGGGGAGCGAGCCAGCGCGACCGCGAGCGCGCAGCGAGCCGAGCGGCTCCGGGAGGCCGAGCGGATGCAGGAGGCCGAGCGGCTCCGGGAGGCCGAGCGGCTCCGGGAGGCCCAGCGGCTGCAGGAGGCCGAGCGGCTCCTGGCGCGGGGCGAGCGCGGCGAGGCCCTCTCG
>CALDQK010001217.1 GCA_937911525.1 uncultured bacterium | reverse complement strand
CGGCTGATCAAGCACCTGGCCGGGGTCAAGGAGGAGCTGGCTGGGTTGCCGGCCGACAACCCGGTCGTCAAGCAGCTCGCCGAGCGCCTGGCCGGGGCCGAGCGGCGTCTGGCCGGCTTGCGACAGGGGCTGGGGAACGCCAAGGCGGCGGCGGCCGAGGCCGAAGCGGCGCGGCAGGCGCTGATCGACGGGCCCTCCTTCAAGCAAGACGTCGAGCGGGTCAAGCAGCTGAGCGAGACCTTCAAGGAGTTCGGCCTGTTCCAGGTCGACGCCGGTCACCTGCGCAACCCGCTCGACAGCAGCACCAACGAGCAGGCGCGCGGGATCGCCGAGCAGTGGAGCCAGATCGACGCCGAGTGGCAGCGCTTCGCGGCGCGCTACGCGACCCTGGCCGAGGGCAAGTCCAACCCGATGTTCATCACCTACAAGCAGGCCCAGGACTACCACCGCCGGATGAAGGAGGCGATCGCGAGCTTCCTCGCCAAGGCGCCCGAGGCCGCCAAGGGCGCCGCCGCGGAGGCGCGGGCCATGGCCG
Source organism: uncultured bacterium (assembly GCA_937911525.1). Lineage (GTDB taxonomy): Bacteria > Planctomycetota > J058 > J058 > J058 > NORP233. The sequence goes on along the minus strand of CALDQK010001217.1, from coordinate 2,011 downwards.
CCAAGGCTGTCGCCGCGCGCGACCACTACGCCTTCAGCAACTTCATTGGTCCCCTGCGGGGCAAGCGCGTCCACGTCGAGCGCTTGGCAGAGCTCGCGCAGCTCCTCGGCGGCGGGGCTGGCCTCGACGCCCTGAGCGAGAAGCTCGCTCAGGACCTCCAGCAGGAGGAGGAGAAGCTGGCGGGGGAGATCGTGGCCTCCAACCGCGCTCCGGCCGATCGCTACACGGGAGGCGACCGGGCCCAGCTCGAGTCCTTCGTGCGGACTCAGTGGAAGGAGCACTTCCCCAAGGAGCGCGTGCTGGCGGTCCGCTTCGTCGAGGAAGCCATGGGCCGCACGGTCGCGTGGCGCTGGAACCGCGCCAGCAAGCAGTTCTACAAGGTGGACCACTCCAGCGTCCGTCTGGTCGTGGTCGTGGAGCGGGGCGACGAGGCGATCCTCTACACCAGCTGGGTGCGCAAGCTCCACCTGGAGCAGGACCGCCTGATCCTGCGCTGGAGCCGCCCCAAGCGGATCCCGCCGCGAATGCGCATGCAGCGCGCGAACCTCTAGTCCTCAGGGCTAGTCCAGCGCGGCGCGGAGCTGGAGCAGCGCGCGGTCTTGGGGCCACCGCCCCAGGGCCGCGCGCAGCCGCGTTTGGGCTGCGGCGGGACCACCCGCCAGCAGCGCCAGGCGAGCCAAGGCCAGCGCCGCGGCGGGGGTCTCGGGCCCGGCCAGGAGCGGCTGCAGCGGCTCGGGGAGGGGTGGGAGCGCGGCCAGGGCGGCCGCGTGCTCCTCGTCCCGCAAGCGGAGGAGGAGCGCGTGGGCCAGGGGAACCAAGGGGGTCTTGGGCGCGGCGACGCGCCGCCAGGCGGCCAGCGACCAGGCCGCCTCGCGCTGGAGGAAGTCGCGCCAGCGCGGCTGCGCGAGCGCGACGCGCAGGTCGGCCTGGCGGGCCAAGCACTCGGCGAAGGCCTGCTCGGCCTCTCGCTCGGCGGGGTCCAGCCCGAGGGTCGCCAGGAGCAGCGCGCCCTGGAGTCGCGGGCGCAGACCGGGCTGGGCCAGGTGAGCCTGGGCGAGCAGACGCAGGAGCGGGAGCGGCGCCACGGGCTCCTCGACCTGGAGCGCGCGCAGGGCGTCGACGCGCGCGCCGGCGATTCGGCCCTGAGCCGCGCCCCAGCGCGCGCGCTCCCAGAAGGGCTGACCCCAGAAGGGAGCCGTGCCCGCCGCGGCGCTGAGCGTGGCCAGGGCGTCGGCGCCCGCTCGGCCCGCGGCCAGGAGGCTGCGGGCCCGCGCGCGGGCCGCGTCCCGCGAGCCCTCGGGAGGCGGGTAGGCGGCGGGGCCGCGGTAGCGAATCCGCAGCCGCGGGCGCAGCTCGGCTTCGAGCGCGTCGCTGGAATAGAACACCCAGTGCCCGGCCTCTCCCCCCGACCCCGCCGGCGGCGCCAGGCGCAGCCCCAGGTTCTTGGCCTGGCCTCGCCAGGCTCGGACGGCCGCGCTCGCGTCCCAGCGAGTCCACTGGCCCAGCGCGCTGGTGGCCCGCGCCAGCGGGGGGCCGCACTCGGGCTGGCTGAACGCAGGCGAGGCGCTGCTGGCCTCGGGCGAGGGCCCTTGGAACACGCCGCTCCAGGCCAGCCCGTCCAGGCCGCGGTCGAGCCCGCCCGTGCCCTCGATCCAGGGCGTCCGCCCCGCGGGGCTGGGCAGGACGAGGGAGAGCTCCAGCGGCGGCGGGGGCGTCGGCCCGTAGACCAGGTTCAAGGCGTAGAGCTCGAGGCTGGCCGACTCGACCTCCGCCTCTCGCGGGAGGCGGATCAGGTCGAAGCCGAGGAAGGCGCGCAGCTCTCCGACCTGACGCGTGCGCTGCGGCCGGTAGCCGACCCGCAGGATCGGCTCGACGCCGAAGTTGTCATTGCGATAGAGCCCGACGCCGCTCACGTAGGTGTCCTTGCCTGCGAGCGGACCCGGCTGGAGGACCAGATCGCGCAGCCCGTCTGCGAGCGCCACGACGCCGGCGTCGCCGAGCTCATTGCCAG
>CALDQK010001216.1 GCA_937911525.1 uncultured bacterium | reverse complement strand
CGATCACGACGTTGGCCGGCTTGAGGTCGCGGTGCACGACCCCCTGGCGGTGACAGTGCTCGAGGGCCTCGGCCACGCTGACCAGCACTCGCGCCGCCCAGTCCAGCGGCGGCGGCCCCTTCTCGTCGAGCAGGCGCGCGAGGTCCTGGCCCTCGATCAGCTCCAGGGCCAGGTAGGCCACCCCCTCCTCCTCACCCTGGGCGATCACCCGCGGGAGGTTGGGGTGGCTGAGCTGGGCCAGGACCCGGGCCTCCTGCTTGAAGCGGAGCACGTGCTTGGGCATGGCCTGACGGAGCAGCTTGAGCGCGCAGCGCTGGCCCTGATAGCTCGCCTCGAGGACGACGCCCTGGGCGCCCTTGGCGAGCTCGCGCGAGATCTGGAAGGGACCGAAGCGCTCCACGCAGCAAGGGTCTCAGCCCCGGCCCTCCCGCGCAACGCGCTGACCCCCGCGCTCGCTCCCTCCCTTAACCATCGTTCCCGCGCCGCTAGCGTTGGTCTCCGCCCCGGCCTTAGCAATTGCAAGCTCCTCGAGATCCATCCCGCGCAAGAGGCTGCACCCGCAGGACCTAGGGTCGGGCTCAACGGCTTCGCCGAGGGTCCGCGCTGTGCTGGGAGGCGAAGCTCCGCCGGTCGGCGGCGCTGGCGCGGGCACTCGCCCTCGAGCGTCCTGCCGACCGGGTCCCGCCGCTGGCGAGGGCAGCCCCCTCCCAGCTCGCGCGGGCGGCGCGGTCACAGGAGATTTGAATGCTCTTCAAGCGTGCGATCCCCTTGGGGATCCTGGTTTCGCTCTCGCTCGCCCTGGCCGGGTGTCCCGGCTCGACCCCCGCCAAGCAGACGAGGCGCTCCGCCCCGGCTGCGAAGCAGGGACCGGTCCGGGCCCCCAGCAAGGTGAAGGTGGCCGACGAGGCGCCCCAAGACGAGGCGCAGCCCCTCGACGAGGCCCCCGCCGAGCCGCAGCGAGACGACGAGGAGGACCAGCCTCCCGTCAAGGAAGACGAGGGCTTCGCCCCCAACGACGAGCCCCCGGCCAAGGCCCCGGCTGAGCCGAAGGTCGGCCGCGAGCGCCCCAAGCTCGCGGACCCGCCCGCAGAGCCCGACGAGCCTGGATCGGACGAGCCGGACGAGCCGGGTGAGCCCGACGAGCCCGGTCCGGACATGCCGAACCAGCCCGACGAACCCGACCAGCCCGACGAGCCCAACCAGCCCGACGAGCCCGACGACCCGGACGAGCCTGGCCCCGGGCCTGACCCCAACCCCACGCCCGCCCCGGATCCGGATCCCAACCCGGACCCGGACCCCCCCAGCCCGGACCCGGATCCCAACCCGGACCCCGATCCGGATCCCAACCCGGACGACTGAGCCGGTTCACTAGCCTCTAGTCTGGCGGCGACCTGGAGCTCCAGGTCGCCGCCTTTCGTTGGTTGGATCAGTCCTGGAGCGGGTCGATCCCCGCCAGGAGCGGCGCGAGCTCGGCGCGGACCGCGGCCACGGCCTCGGGCGGAGCGAGCGCGGCGTCGCGGGCGTAGCTCACCCGCCCTAGCGCGAGGGCCGCCGTCTCCTGCGCGTCGCGCAGCAGGTCCTCCACGCTGGAGTCGACCCGCAGCAGCAGGGCCGCGTCGGCCAGGGTGTGCGCGCAGGCCTGATCCCGTGGGCCGCGCCCCGCCGCGCGCCCCGCCAAGAGCGCTTCGCGCATGGGCTCGGCCGCCGCCCGCAGCCGCTCGACCGAGTCCCGCCCCGGGCGACGCAGGCAGCGCTCGAGCCCGAGCACGACCGCGTCGCCCTCGCCCGCGTCCTCCGCGCGGCGCCAGTGACCCAGCGCCGCGCGCGCCAGGCCCAGCGCGGCCCGCAGCGCGAAGGGCGCCCCCAGCTCGCCCAGCCCGGCGAACCACTCCAGGACCTCCTCGGCGCCGGGCTCCGCCTCGACCGCCTCCAGGCGCGCGCGGATCCTGGCGCGCGCCGGGTCCTCCGCGGGCGTCGAGGCGAGCGAATCGGGGCCTGCGGGGAGCTCGCTGCTCAGGCGAGCCCGCGCGACGGCGCTCCCGGCCAAGGCGCCCTCGAAGTCGAAGGAGAGCGCCCACTCGATCACCGGTCCGGCCACCGCCTCGCGGCGCTCCTCGGGAGGCAGGCCGAAGAGGTCGAGCCACTCCTCGACCTCGCGCGAGTGGAGGGGCTCGCTGAGGGTCTTGCGCGGCAGCGAGCCGCCCGCCCAGGCTCCGCCCAGGCCGGGGAGCTCGAGCGCGTCGGCCGGCCGAGCGCGCGCCTCCTCGACCTCGGCCAAGCTCTCGGGGCTGGGCGCGCGCGCCCAAGCCCGCAGTGCCCCGGCCAAGGTCGGCTCCCGCCGCGCGTCTAGCCACGCCGCGTAGCGCCCGACCAAGGCGCGCAGGAGCGGCCACAGCGACTCCTGGCAGAGCTGCGCGCACACCTCGACCCAGGGCAGGTCCGGCATCAGCGGCCGGAGGCGCGCCCACTCGACCACCTCTACCAGGTCGAACACGTAGCGCCGCCCGCGCCGCTCGTGCGGGCAGCCGCGCTCCAGGGCCCAGGTGCGGACCGTGGCCGCGCTGACCTGCGCCAGCTCGGCGATCTCCTTGGTGCCCAGCTCGATCGACTTGGGCGGGAGCAGCTCGCGCAAGAGCTCGTGCCCCAAGAGCGCGGCGACCCGCGCGCGCTCGGGGCGCAGCTCGCCCAGCGCCAGGCGGACAGCCAGCAGCTCGCGCTCGTCCTCGCCCGAGCGGGCGAGGGCCCGCACGAACTCGAGCCCGCAGGCCACGTCTCCCGTCTCGCGCCAGGCGCGCTCCAGCTCGCGGGTGCGGCGATCCATGCCTAGCGCTGCTCCCCGTGTTGGCCTTGCATGACGGCTCTCTCCCGCGCGAGCCTCCAAGTGTAGAGGAGCCGGCGAGCGGCGCCCCCGTGAGCGCGCGGGAGCGAGCCCCTCGTCCGCTCAGCGCCCTCCGGCGACGAGATCGAGCGCCGCGCCCCAGTCGACCTCCCTCAGCGGGCTGCCGTGGTCGCCTCCGGGCAGCTCCCGGTAGCGCCCAGGAGGGCTCGCTCGACGGCTGAGGTCTTGGGCCAGCTCCCGCGAAGGCCCCGTCGAGATCGTGTCCGCGTCCCCGCACACCAGCCACGTCGCGGGGAGACTCGCCGGCGGCTGGCCCTTGGCTTGGTAGTTCATGGCCGGACAGAGCAAGATCACTCCCGCGAAGGGGTGACCGGCGCGCGCGCAGGCCGCGAAGGCCTGGCGACCGCCCATGGACGCTCCCGCGAGGTAGAGCGGGGCGCCCTCGTGCTCTTCGCGGAGCTTCGCCACGAGCCCGTCGAGCTCGGCGTCCCGAGGGCACACATAGGCCCACCCGCGCGCGTCCAGCTCCCGGAACAAGCGGGCGAAGGTCCCCCCGCCCAGGCGCGGATCGAGCCCTTGATCCTCTGTCCCGCCAGCGCCGTGCAGGTAGATCAAGACCCCTCGCGCGGACTCCCCCCTCGGAGCGGGTCGCATTCGGTAGACCCGCGGCAGCCCGTGCGGGTCGAGGTAGACGTGGCGGTCGCCGTGGACGACCGCGTCCACGACCAGTGAGGTCACGCAGAGCGCGACCCCAGTCAGCGCGGGGAGCCACACGCGCCGCGCTCGACGGCTCCGGCCGAGCAGGACCATGACCAGAGCGGCCAGACCCGCGAGCGCGCCGCCGACCCAGAACCCGACGCTCAGGGCGCCGATCAGGCTCCGCGCCGCGGGCTTGCTCGCCCGCAGCTCCAGGGTCAGCGCGAGCGACGAGACCGCCAGGAGCGCCGCCACCCAGGAGGCGTCCGCCAGCTGAACCTGCAACTGGCGGCGGGTAGGTCGCGCCGCTCGCTTCGCCTCTTCCTCCGACACGTCACCCCCTACACGACTTGTGTCTGGACAGCGGCCTTCCTGCCTGACTAGGCTAACCGCGTGCCGGCCTCCTTCCTCCGCAGCCTGTTGGCGCTCCTGGCGCTCCTCGTCACGCTCGGTTCTTCGAGCGCGCTGAGGGTGTGCGTGAACGAGGGGCGGGTCGGCGTCGAGCCCTCCTGGGTGCTCTGCGGCGAGGTCGCCGACTGCTGCTCCGACGACTGCGAGAGCGAAGCGCCCCCGAGCCCCCTCCCACACGAAGTGCGAGACGAGGGCTGCCGCGACTACGTGCTGGCCTTCGGGAGCGACTGGATCCCCAGCGAGACCGGCGGCGACTGCCCCGGGTGCGTGATCGCCTGGCGCCCGCTCCCCGCGGCCAGCGTCGTGGACCGCTGCCCGCGGCGCATGCTCCCGCCGGGCCTCGCGGGCGTCCCGCCGCCTCTGCGGCTCCAGCGCTCTCCGATCCTCCGCTGCTAACCCACCGAGTTCGTCGTCCAGCCGACGCCCTGGCGTCGGCGCGTCTACGTACTCGGAGGAGAAATGACCAGCGAAGAGCGGGCGAGCCCCGCCACGATTCACCACCTGAGCCAACGACCGAGCGTCGAGCGCGGCAGAGGGAGCGCGATCCCTCCGCCGCCGACGCGCTGGAAGACGCGCGTGCTCTTGCCCGGCGCCGTGCTGCTCGGGGCGGGGGCGCTCTTCCTGAGCGTCGGGGCCGAGAGCCTGCGCGGGGGGACCCCCGTCGAGGGCGCGCCCGTGCTCGCGAAGCGGGTCGCGGCGGGCCAGAGCCGCCACGGCGCCGTCCAGGCCTCGGGCTGGCTCGAGCCAGACCCCTTCCCGATCACGGCCTCGGCGCTCGTGGCCGGGGTCGTCAGCGACGTGCTCGTGCTCGAGGGCGACGCGGTCGAGGCGGGTCAGGTCGTGGCGCGCCTCGTCGACGACGAAGCGCGGCTGCGGGTGGCCGGCGCCGAGGCCGACCTGGAGCGCGCGCGCGCCGTGCTGGCCACGGCCGAGGCGCGGCGGACCTGGATCGAGCGCTCCAACGAGCTCTTGATCGACCGGCGCCAGGCGGTCGCGGTCGGCAAGGCCCAGGTCGCCGCCGCCGCGGCGGCCCTGAGCGAGCTGCGGGCCACGATCAAGGCGCAGGAGAAGGAGCTCGCCGCGATGCGCGACGAGCACCAGCGCACCAAGGCCCTGCTCGGGCAAGCGACCAACGAGGGCGACGTGGTCCAGCTCGGCCTGCGGGTCGAGGGAGCGGAGGCGAAGCTCGTGGCGCTCCAGCGCCGGCTCACCCTGCGCGAGGCCGAGCTCGAGCGGGCCCGAGCCGACGCAGACGCCGCGGGGGCGCACAGCGCAGCCCTGATCGAAGAGCAGCGCGAGGCCGAGGTCGCCGCCGCGGACGTGGCCCGGGAGCGGGCGTCGCTGCGGGCCGCCGAGGTCCGCCTGGCCGAGGCGCGCCTCGCGCTCGAGCGTCAGCAGATCCGCTGCCCGACCGCCGGGGTCGTGATGCGTCGCCTGGTCGCGCCGGGCGCGCGGCTGATGCTCGAAGGCGAGGGGAGCACCTCGATCCTGCAGCTCTACGACCCGCGCCAGCTCCAGGTGCGCGTCGACGTGCCCCTGGCCGACGCCGCCAAGGTCGGGCTGGGCCAGGAGGCCAAGGTCGAGCTCGAGGTCCTGCCCGAGCGGAGCTTCAGCGGCCGCGTGACGCGCGTCGTCCACCAGGCAGACGTGCAGAAGAACACCGTCGAGTTCAAGGTCGCCCTGGCCAACCCCGACGCCGCGCTCAAGCCCGACATGCTGGCGCGCGTCCGCTTCCTCGCGGGGACCCAGACCGCTCAGGCCCCCGCCACGGCGGACGCGGCGGCCGTCGAGCGCCTCTTCGTCCCCGAGGCCGCCCTGATCGAGCGCAGCGAAGGCCGCGCGCAGGTGTGG
>CALDQK010001215.1 GCA_937911525.1 uncultured bacterium | reverse complement strand
CTCGGCGCCGGTCTTCTCGCGCAGCTCGATGTGGCCGGAGACGAAGTCGGCGTGGAAGTGGGTCAGGATCACGTAGCGCAGCTCGAGGCCGCGCTCCTGGGCGAACTCCAGGTATTGATCGATGTCGCGCTGAGGATCGACGACCGCCGCGACGCCGCTCGCCTCGTCGGCGACGACGTAGGAGGCGTGGGCCAGGCAAGCGAGATAGAAGGGCTGAATCATGCGGATCTCCTCCGGCCGGATCCTAGCGCGGCCAGCGAGGGAGGCTCGGGTCAGCGGAGAGAAGCGCCTCGGAGACGCTCAGCGCGCCAAGAGCTCGCGGAGCGACTTGCCGCGGGCGCGCAGCCTCAGGAATCCCTCTCGGTAGCTGTCGACCTGGTTCTCCTCGATCCCGCGGCTGACGTAGCGGGGCAGGCCCCGCTCGGTGGCGAAGGTCCAGGAGGCCAGCTCGCAGAAGCCCTCCTCGTCCTGCTCGGGGAGGGGGTGGCCCGCCTCGGCCTGGATCGCGTGGCAGAGCTCGTGGGTCAGGATCCCGAGGGTCACCTCCTTGCTGAGGTGGCTGAGGATCAGGATCCGGTGCTGGTGGCGCTCCTGGCCGGCCGAGGTCCAGGTGGTCGTCAGGCAGCGCCCGCGCTTGATCACCGAGAGCTCGTCGTGGCGGGTCGCGAAGAAGAGCTCGACCGGGGGAGCCGTGAGCCCCTGTTCGGCGAGGAAGCCCCCGACCTCCGCCAGCAGCGCCGCCTCCTTGCCGGCGACGCCCGCAGCGAAGCTCTCCACGCAGACCGCGCAGGAGAAGCCGACTCCGCCCACGTTGGTGCCCTGGAGCGCGTAGTCCCGGCAGGAGACGCAGCGCATGGCCCGCTCCAGCTGGCTCGCGAGGACCTTGCGTCGGTCACGCGGGTTGACCACGTGCGAGCCGCGGTTGGCCAAGGGGAGCCCCGAGACGAAGCAGCGCTCGGCCTGCTCGTATTCGCTCACGAGGAAGCGCTCGCCCTCGACCTCGACGTAGGCGACCCCCGCGGGGATCGGCCGGCCGGAGAGGGCGCAGCGCGGGGAGGACTCGTGGCAGGCGGGGTGCCAGGCCTCGCCGGTCTCGCGGCTGCTCAGGAAGGAGCTGCCGGGGGCGAAGCCCTTCCCGCACACCTGGCACTGCTCGTCGCTGCTGCGCTGCGCGCGCTGGGCGGCGTAGGCGCGGGCATCCATGCCTGGGACGCGCACGATCCGGGGCCCCGGCAGGTCGACGGGGATCAGCCCCGTGACGGGTCGAGGCGGGGGCTTGGGGGTCGGCTGCCCGGCCAGGAACCCCGGCGGCAGGCCCCCAGGAACCAGCAAGGTCGCGGCGAGTCCGCCTCCTGCGACCAGGAGCAGCAAGGAAGTCAGCACAGGGGAGCCGCGCGCCATGAGCCCAGGATAGACCGCTGGGGGCGAATCCGCGTCGGGACAATGGTGCCCGGCGAGCGTCGGCGCCTAGCGCTGGACCTCGCCGTCGAGGACGGCCACGGTCCGCTCGTAGAGCGCGCGCGCCTGGGCGGCGTCCTCGCCGATCGCGACCATGCCCAGCTTGCCGAACTCCGAGAGCGCGCTGATCAGGTGGAACACGACCCCGGTCTGGCTGGTCCCGTGGAAGTGCAGCCCGTTGACGACCGCGAGAGCATCCGCTCTTCGTAGTGACACACCCCGCTGATCGTGCGCAGCTCGCGGGGATCGAGGCTGAGGCTGGGCACGACGACCACCGTGCGCGGGGCGAGGGGGTCGGCGAGGAGGCGGTCCCACACGTCGGCCATGCCGCGCTGCAGCTCGGCGAAGCGGTCGCACTCGTCGCTCGTGCCAGGGAGGGGCGCTTTCACGACAGCTCCTCTCCGCGCTAGCGAGGGCCGGGTCCGGGACCGGGACGGGGACCTGGACCACGGGGTCCTGGCGCGGGCGGCGCCGGCCCCTCCTCCGACCGCTTGGAGGCCGCCCGGAAGGTGACCTTCGAGACCCCGCCCGCGCGGCCGAACCCGACGTGGAGCCGGACGGAGCGGATCCCGCGCTTGCTCTCGCGCTCGTCCGCGGCGACCCGGACCGAGAGCAGGGTCGCGGCGGGGTCGAGGCGGGAGAGCTTCACGGCGATCTGGAGCGGCTTCTTCAGCGAGTCACCCGAGAGGACCGCGCCCAGCAAGCGCGGCCCCTTGAAGCGCAGCCCCAGCGAGTAGCGCCCCGCGGGGAGGCGCTGGGAGCGGTAGCTCAGGTCTTCGCGCGCGACGAACACCATTCCGCTCAGGCCGGCGTTCATGGCGCCCAGGACCTCGTCCTCGTGCTCCTTGAGGAGCGCCTCGAGGTCGAGGTCCCTCGGCAGCTTCTCGGAGAGTGTGCGCAGGATCGCGCGCGGGTCGGCGGGGATCGGCGCGTGCCAGATCTGCACGAGCTCGGTGCTCGAGCTGGTGGTGCTGCCCTCCTCGCTCTCCTTGCCTGCCAGGGCGAGCAAGGCGTTGCGCTCGGCCCGACGCGTCATGGCGTCCACCCCGCCGCGCGCGGCCTGCTGCACCACCTCCAGCGGCTGAGGCCCTGGCCGCGGGCCTGGAGGGCGGGGACCCGGCCCGGGCGGTCCGGGCTGAGCGAGCGCTGGAGTCGAGAGCGCCCAGCTGCCGAGCACGCAGAGCACGACCAGATCGAAGATCCTCATCCCGCTGCCTCCTGCTGGTCAAGCTAGCACCGCGCGTCGGGCTCCTGTGGGTCCCTCGACCCATCGCTATGATCGCGGGGTGAAGTTCAGCGACGCTCCGGTTCGCCAGTGAGCGATCCCTTTCCGGCCAAGCGCGTCAGCGCGGCGGGCCTCGAGGTCGCGACCACCGACGTGGGGCAGGGTCCGCCGCTGCTGCTGATGCACGGCAACCCCGACAGCCGCGACAGCTGGCGCGAGCACGTGGCCGAGCTCTCGACGCGCTACCGCGTGATCGCGCCCGACTTCCCCGGCTACGGCGACTCGCCCGAGCCCCCGGCCGACTTCGACTTCCGGCCGGCCGGACAGGCTCCGCTCTGGCAAGCCTTCGCGGACGCGCTCGGGCTCGAGGACGGGATCCTGCTCGTCGTGCACGACTTCGGCGGCCCCTGGCTCTTGCCCTGGTTCACGAGCCAGCCCGAGCGCTTCGCGGGGCTCCTGATCCTGAACACGCTCTTTCAGCGCGACTTCCGCTGGCACGCCTGGGCGCGGGTGTGGCAGACGCCGCTCCTCGGCGAGCTGAGCACCTGGGTCGGGCCGCGCTTCCTCTTCCGCCGCGAGATGCGCCGGGGCGACCCGGGGCTGCCCCTCGAACACGCCGACCGCGCCCACCAGCATCACCACCGCGCCGCGCGACGGACCATGCTCCGCACCTACCGGGCTTGGGCCGACATGCCCGCGGCGGTCGGGGCGTGGGAGGAGCGCCTGCTGGAGGCGGTCGCGCAGGTGCCGACCCGGGTGCTGTGGGGAGCGCGGGACCCTTTCATCCCGACGCGCCTGGCCGCTCGCTTCGGCGTCGAGCCGCGCCTCCTCCCGGAGGCCGGCCACTGGGTGCACCTCTCCGCCCCCGCCGAGTTCCTGGCTGAGCTAAAGCAGCTCTCCGTCTAGGCCCGGGCGAGGGCGAGGGCGGTCGCGCCTTCGCCCAGCTCGTCGGGCGGCCCGGCGGCCACCAATCGACCGCCGAGCTGCCCAGACCCGGGCCCGAGGTCGATCACCCAGTCGGCCGCGCGGATCAGGCTCAGGCGGTGGCAGGCGGCCACGACCAGGTCGCCGCGCGCCGTGGCTTCGCGCAGGAGGGCGACGAGCTGCTGGAGGTCCGCCTCGTGGAGCCCGCGGGCGGGCTCGTCGAGCAGGACCAGGGTCGGCTGCTGGGTCAGGCCCAGCGCGCTGGCCAAAGTCAGCCGCGGGAGCTCGCCGCCCGAGAGCTCGCTCATGGGGCGGCCGAGGGAGAGGTGCCCCAGCCCGACTCGGTGGAGCGCCTCGCAGCCCGCGCGCAGGGGGCCCTGGGGGAGACGATCCCGCAGGGCCGCGGCGGGTTCGGCCAAGAGCTGTGCGGGGTTCAGGCCCTCCCAAACGACCTCGAGCACCTCGGGCCGGTAGCGCGTGCCGGCGCAAGCAGGGCAGGGGAGGGAGAGGTCGGCCAGGACCTCCAGGGACACGGACTCGCGCCCGCTCCCCTGGCAGGTGGGGCAGCGGCCCTTGGGGCTGCGGAACGAGAAGGCCGCCCGGGCCAGCTTCGAGCCCGCGGCCGTGGCGCTCGCGGCGAAGCGCTTCTGCAGCGCGGGCAGGAGGCCGAGGGCGTCGAGGGGGGTGCTCGCAGCGCGGGCCTCGCGGGACGAGCGGACCTCCCCGAAGCGCTCCAGGCCTTCCAGCGAGTCGCAGCTGCGCGGCTCCTTGGCGAGCGCGGAGGCCGCGAGGACGTCGAACACCAGGCTCGACTTGCCGCTGCCAGAGACCCCGGTCACGGCGACGAAGCCCGCGTTCGGGAGGTCGATGTCGAGCTCGGCCAGGGTGTTGGCCCGCGCCCCTCGGACGCGAACCCGGCCCGTGACCGCAATCCGCGGGGGAGGGGAGGGGGCGCTCTTCAAGGCGAGGGCCGTGACGCTCTCCCCGCGCAGGACCTCGGCGGGGGGACCCGCCGCGACGACCTGGCCCCCGGCCGCCCCGGCGCCGGGTCCCAGCTCGACGAGATGATCGGCGGCCCGGATCAGCGCGGGTCGGTGGGACACGACGATCGCCGTGTTGCCGGTCGCGACCAGGCCCTGGATCCGCTCGAGGAGGGTGTGGAGGTCGCGCGCGTGCAGGCCCGCCCCGGGCTCGTCCAGCACGAGGGTCAGCCCGCTCAGCCCAGCGCGGAGCACGCTCGCGAGGCGCACGCGCTGCAGCTCGCCGTCCGAGAGGCTCGCGGCCCGGCGCGCCAGGGTCAGGTGCGCGAGCCCGAGCGCGATCAGGTCCTCGCAGCCGGCCACCAGCTCGGGCCGGAGCGCGTCGATCGCCTCGCCGGCGGGCAACTCGTCCAGCGCGGCGTGAAGCTCCTCCACCGAGAGCGAGAGGAGCTGGGGCAGGGTGCGTCCGCCCACCTCGACCGCGCGCGCCTGCTCCGTGAGCCGCGCGCCCTCGCACGCGGGGCAGGGCGCCTCGACCAGGGTCGTGGCCCAGGCGGCGCCTGCCTTGCGGCCTGCGCGCTTGCGGGCCTCCTGCTCGGCCAGGCGGAGCAGCCCCTCCCAGCGCCCCTCGAAGCGGTGCTCCCCCGAGCGCTTGCCGCGCTCGTAGCGCCAGCGCACGTCGAACACCTGCTCCCCGGCGCCCTCGAGGGCGACCCGCTGCTGGGCGGGCTCGAGCTCGCCCCAGGGCGTCTCGAGCGCGGCGGCGCCGAGGGCGGCGCCGAGCACGGCCAGGAACTGCCCGCCCGCCTCGCCGAGGAAGTCACCGACCTTGGTCCCCTCCAGCGCGCCGCCGCGGAGCGAGCGCTCCGGGTGGCGAACGAGGAGGGTCGCGCTGCAGCGCTCGACCTGGCCGCGGCCTTCGCACTCAGGACAGGCCCCCTCGCTCCGCTCGGGCGAGAAGTGGCTCGCGCTCAGCCCGCAGGGGCGGCCGCCGAGCGTCCCGGCGCGGGAGAAGAGCAGGCGCAGCAGGGGCCCCAGGCCGGTCTGGGTCGCGACGGTCGAGCGGCGGCTGAGCCGCGCGGCGCCGCCCTGACGCAGCGCGAGGGTCGGCCCGAGCCCCTCGGCGTGGTCGAGCTGGGGCCGGGGCAGGCGGCGCAGGTGGCGCCGGACCTGGAAGGGGAGGGTCTCGGCGAAGCGGCGCTCGGCCTCGGCGGCGATCGTGGCGAAGGCCAGGGAGGACTTCCCCGCGCCCGAGACGCCCGCGATCACGCTCAGGGCTCCGTGGGGCAGGTCGAGGTCGACGCCCTGGAGCGTGTGGGTGCGAGCCCCGCGCAGGCGCAAGGCGCTCGGCGGCGGCGCCGGCGGCCGGGGCTCGACCCGGGAGAGGGGCTCCCAGCTC
>CALDQK010001214.1 GCA_937911525.1 uncultured bacterium | reverse complement strand
AGTCCGAAGCGCCGAGGACCGAGTCCGAAGAGCCGCCGACGACCGAGACCGAGGTGCCGACGACCGAGTCCGAGGGCCCGACGACCGAGTCCGAAGCGCCGAAGGCCGAGGCCGTCGACCGGACGCTCCGGTCCGGCGGGGGCGCCGAGTCCGTTGACCCGAAGGACCCTTGACGAGCGGGCCTGAAGCGGTCGCCGCCCTGGCGCGGCCGTGAGGATGGGCTAGACTCCTCGCCCTCCGCAGGCGTAGGTCCCAGCGGATTCACCTCCCACTTTCGAGAGGGGCGAGCGTTGCTTCAGGTCCTGCTGCGCGTCTTGAACGTGCTCAAGAAGGCCCCGATCGAGCGCAAGCAGCTGCTCTGGCTCGCGCTGGTCGTGTTCCTCCTCCTGCTCTACGGCGCCGGAGGGTTCTACCTGACCGAGAAGGCCGCTTGGGAGGCCGGCGGGGCGGAGGTCGGCGTCGACACGGCGCTGTGGTGGTCGCTGGTGACCATGACCACCGTCGGCTATGGGGACTTCTTCCCCAAGACCTTCGCGGGTCGCTGGCTGGTCGGAATGCCAGTGATGGTGATCGGAATCGGAGTGCTCGGCTACGCCCTGGGCACGCTGGCGACGGCGGTGATCGAGCGACGCAGCAAGGAGGCGCGCGGCATGGTGACCATTGAAGAGGGCGGACACGTCCTGATCTGCCACTGCCCTTCGATCGAGACGGTCGAAGAGGTCCTGCTCGAGATCCGAGCCGACCAGGAGTGGAAGGAGCGCGGAGTGGTCCTCTTGACGGACACCCTGGAGACCGCGCCCGAGATCCTCACGAAGGCGCAGGTCACCTTCGTGCGGGGTAACCCTTCCCGCGAGGCGGCGCTGGAGCAGGCCAACGTCAAGGGCGCCGGCGGCGTGATCGTCCTCTCGCCTCAGCCGAGCGACCCCGCCAGCGACAACCACGTCCTGGCCGCGGTGGTCACGATTCGCGCGATCGCGCCCGAGACCTACGTGGTGGCCGAATGCGTGGCGACGGAGAACACCAAGCTGCTCCGCAACGCCGGCGCGAGCGAGGTCGTCCAGCTCGGCAGCCTCAGCGCGGAGCTGCTCGTGCAGGGCCTGCAGGATCCCGGCGTCAACGGGCTGATCTCCGAGCTGCTGACCAACCGCACGGGTCACCAGCTCTACGTGCACCCGATCAACAGCTTCAAGGGAACGCTCCAGGACGCCTGCACCAAGCTGGGGACGAGCCGCTACGTGTGCCTGGGCGTGATCGACTCGACCGGCAAGCGCTACTTCGCGCCCCCCGAGACCCTGAGCGTCGAGCCTGGCCACCGGCTGATGCTCCTGGGAGACACCCGCCCCGCGAAGCTCTAGCGCCACTCCCGCAGCTGAGGGAGGAAGCCCTTGACGCGGCGCTCGTAGAGGATCGCCAGCACCAGCAGCGCCACGCCGAAGCCGACCGCCAGGAAGCCCCAGGGCACCCCGGCCGCGGTCAGCTTGGCGAAATACTGCAAGAAGAGGTTGCCCAGCAGGACCAGGGCGGAGATCGCGACGTAGCTCGCGCGGCGCCCGTAGGCCCCGAGCGCGATCGCGGCCAGCCCGCCCAGCAAGAGCAAGCCGATATAGACCAGGTCGCTCTCGAGGTCGTGGCAGGAGAGCGCGGTCAAGAGCGCGTAGGCGTTCAGCAATCCAGCCGCCTCCAGCAGCCGGTAGGGCAGCTTGCGCTCGGCCTCGCGCGAGAAGAGGTAGCCCAGGCCGACCAGCCCCAGCGAGGCGCCGAGGGGCATCGAGAGGAAGATCAGGTCGCTCTCGTGGACGCGCCCGAAGTGCTTCAGGCCGTCCGCGATCAGGGCCCCGCCGTCGCGGCCCCAGCAGTGCTCGAGGCAAGCCATGCCCGGGGTCAGGAGCACGCTGGTCAGGCCGACCACGATCGCGAGCAGCTGCGCGCCTCGGGAGCCGGCCAGGGCCGGCCAGCGGAAGGCCGCTGCCAGCACGCACAGCCCGACGCCTACCGTCCAGAGCAGCGGCCCCGCGGCCAGCTCGAGGATCACCGCCTGCGCGCTGGGGACGACGAGCAGCAGGCCCGTCGCCGCGAGGAAGGCTGGCAGCCGGAGCGTGGGCAGGCGCCCGGCCACCAGGCAGAGCCCGACCAGGCCGTAGGGCAGAGCCAGGTCCAGGGCGCCGGGGCTCCGCTCCGTGATCGCGAGCGCCACCACCGCGCAGCCCCAGACCCAGAGGCTGCCCAGCCAGGCCCAGAAGTGCTCGAGGACGGCCAGCGAGCCGCGTCCAGGCAGCTGGGTCCGCGCCCGCAGCGCGCCGCAGGCCCAGCTGGCGAGCGAGAGCGCCAGCGCGACGGCGAGCGCGTAGAGCGCGAGCGGCTCGGGGCCCCAGCGGTCCTCGACCACCGAGCCGTGCACGAAGGGGGCGCTGAGCGAGGTCAACCCGACCAGGACCAGCAGGATCGCGCGGTCGGGCGCGAGGGGCGCGCGCAGGGCCACGGCCGCCGCCGGCGCCGCGAGCAGGTAGGGCCAGAGCAGGTCGAGGGCCCCGGGCTTCCAGCTCGAGAGCCCGAGGGCCACGCAGAGGCTGGCCAGGGACCACAGGAGCGAGCCCACCAGGAAGGGGCGCGCCACCGCGCGCTGGCGATCGGGCACCCACCCGGCCAGGCCGCGCGAGACCGCCCAGAAGGCGACGCCGACCGCGCCCGTGAACGCGAGCGGGCCGTAGTGACTCCCGGTCCGGAGCGTGATCCCGACCGCGACCGCGCACACCGTCGCCGCCACGACCGCCAGGGTCCCGGCCAGGGCGCTGTCGCGGCGGGCAGCCAGCAGCGTGCAGGCGGCGCACACCAGCAGGCCGAG
>CALDQK010001213.1 GCA_937911525.1 uncultured bacterium | reverse complement strand
CGTGGCATACAAGGTGGCGCTCGACAAGGTGATCGCGAAGACCCTCATGAAGAAGGAGGGCCTCGACGAAGACGAGGCGAAGGCGCGTGCAACGGCCATGTCCGTGTGCATCTACAGCCCAGGTCAGCACGACGGCGAGCAGCACCCCGAACTGGTCGATTACCAGATCCCGCCCGAGGACGTCACCCCCAAGATCGTGCCCAGGTTTCACGATCCCAAAGACCCTCTCAAGTTCATCATCGTCTGCAACAAGCTCCTCACCGGCTTCGACGCACCGATCGAGCAGGCGCTCTACCTCGACAACCCGCTGACCGACCACAACCTGCTCCAGGCGATCGCACGCACGAATCGGCGCTACGGAACGGCCAAGGATCACGGCTTGATCGTTGACTACATCGGCGTCTCCAAGAAGCTCGACGAGGCCCTCGCGAACTACCGCCGCGAGGACGTGGCGTCGGCCATGCACGACCAGGACGAGCTTGCCGACAAGCTGCGGGCGGCCCACCGTGCAGTCATGGACCTGATCGCCGGTGCTCCACGGACCGACGACGTGAAGGCTGACGTGCAGGCTGTGGTGGCTCACCTGGGCACCGAGGACGAGTGGTACGTGTTCCGTGCCAAGGCGGACGTCTTCGTGAAGGCGTACTCGGCGCTGGCCCCCGATCCACGCGTCCTTCCCTACCAGGTGGATCTCAAGTTCGTCGGGGCGGTGCTCCCGTACGGACGCCTCCATTTTGAAAAGGAGGAGGACACCGACTGGAAGCGCTACAGCAAGAAGGTCAGGGACATGTTGGACGAGCATCTTGAGGTCACTGGCCTCAAGACCGTCTGCAAGCTGAGAAGCCTCACCGAGCCAGGGTTCTGGGACGACTTCGGTGGCGGCGTGGACCTCAAGACCGCCGCCGTGCGGAAGCTCTCCGAGTTGAAGAAGGAGACCAAGGAGCGGGCCGACAAGAACCCGGCCCGCTACGAGAAGTTCAGCGACCGGATCAAGGAGTTGATCGCGAAGTTCAACGAGGGCCTGCTGACTGCCGAGGATGCGCTGAAGGCCAGCAAGGAAGTCGCAGAGGCCGTCCTCTCCGAAGACAAGGCTCACCAGGGATCGGGGCTTAATGCACGGGCCTACGGCATCCACGCGATCCTGGCGAAGCACCGCGCCAGCAGGGAGCCCTCGGAGAAGGCTGAGCCCAACGAAGGCTCCGTAGATGACGGAGACGCCAAGGAAGCAGGTTCCGAGGCGCACAGGGAGTGGCTCGCGGCCTACCAGGAGGCTGCACGCGCGATCGACGCGCTCTACGCCTCGGACGAGTCAGCGCCCCTCCACTGGCAGGAGAAGGCTCAGTTGAAGAAGAGCCTCCGAGGACAAGTGCGGCGACTGGTCAAGAACCTGGGGCTCGACGGCTGGGCCAAGGAGGTGCCGCTCGCCGTCGAGCACTACGCCGTGATCCACTACAGCAAGCCATGACGCTCGTCCTCACAATCGGCAACACCGACATTCCATACGAGGTCCGGCGCTCCCCCAAGGCGATCAGGAAGCGGATCGTGGTCACCCCCGCTGGGGTGGAGGTCGTCGTTCCCAGCGGAACGCCAGACGGCGGGCGCAACGGCGTGCTCCACTACGTGGACAGCAAGCGCCGCTGGATCTTCGACTCCGTTCGTGAGGTCGAGGAGCGACACAAGAAGCTCCTGACCCAGCGCTATGACTCCGGCGCGAAGCTCCAGTACCGAGGTCGGTGGCTCATGCTCGACGTCGAGCAGGGAGCGGTCGAGACCGTCGAGATCACCTGCCGCAGCAAGTTCCACGTCGTCGTCCCGAACGCGCTCGGTGGTGTTGAACGACTGGACGCGATTCGCACCGCGTTTGAAGCCTGGCTACGCGATCGCGCGCTACGTGACGTGAAGCGGTTCGGGCGACGCCATGAGGAGAACCTT
>CALDQK010001212.1 GCA_937911525.1 uncultured bacterium | reverse complement strand
GGTGGCCTTGCGCGCGGGGAAGCTCGAGCCCGCCTTCGCCGCCTTGCGCGAGCTCGCGCGCGTCCCGCCAGGGAAGCGGATCGGCTTCTCGACCCCGACCTCCCGCCAGGACTTCGTGACGCAGCTCCTCGACCCCGCGCTCCCCGACTGGATCGTGGTCGAGCTCCTGCACCGCTACCTCCCGCCGGGGAACGCGCTGCTCGGGTATCTGCGCGAGCGACCGCAGCTCTTCGCGCTGCCCCTGAATCAGAAGCTCTTCGCGGTGCGAGCCTTCCGCCAGGTGCAGCTGGGCCAGGACCCCGGCCCGACCATGGACTTCTTCCTCCTGCCGGGGAGCCCGGGGGCCAAGCTGATCCGCGAGGGTTCCTTCGCGCACACCCTGCTGCTCCTGACCTACGCGCGCTGGGGGCTGAAGAAGGGGCGGGACTCGATCCAGCCGCTGCTTTGGGCCTGGGCCTCGCTCAACCTCGGCCAGGGCAACGGGTTCTTCGCGGACGAGATCCAGCGGCTGCTCGCGGCCCACCTCCGCCGCCGAGGCTCGCGCGAAGCCGCGGATGGCTTCGCCAAGCTCGACGCCCTCGCGACCGTCCAGGTCCGGCCCGCCTGGTCGCCGGAGTGGCTCTACCGCCCCGATCAGCTGAGGTCTGAGTGAGCGACCTCGAGCGCTACGAAGTCCTGGAAGAGCTGGCCCGCGGGGGCATGGGCCGCGTCCTGCGCGCCCGCGACCCCCGCCTGGCGCGCGAGGTCGCGGTCAAGACGATCCTCGGCGACGCGGCCGGGGAGCTGGCCCAGGCCCGCTTCCTGTTGGAGGCCGAGATCACGGGGCGGCTCAGCCACCCGCACGTGATCTCGGTCCACGAGCTGGGGCGAGATCGAGAGGGCGAGCTCTACCTGGCGATGAAGCTCGTCTCGGGGCGGGACCTCAGCGACCTGATCCAGGGGCGGCGAGCGGACCCGGCCCTGGCGCGGGAATACCCCCTGCGGCGCCTGCTGCGCCTCTTCCTGCAGGTCTGCGAAGGGGTCGGCTTCGCCCACGAGCGCGGCGTGATCCACCGCGACCTCAAGCCTGCCAACGTGATGCTCGGGGAGGGCGACGAGGTCCTCGTGATGGATTGGGGGCTGGCCAAGGAGATCGCGGCGCCCGACGACCTCGCGCGGGCGGGCGCCGGGGCCGAGCCCCTCGAGCAAGCCGCCGGCCTGACCCAGGAGGGCGCCCTGGTCGGGACCCCGGCCTACATGCCGATCGAGCAGGCGGACGGCGCTCGCCTCGACGCCCGGGCCGACGTCTACGCCCTCGGCGCGATCCTCTACGAGCTGCTGACGGGGCAGGCGCCCTATCGCGGCATGGCGATGGAAGTCGTCGCCAAGCTGCTGACCGCTCCGCCGCCGCGCCCGCGCGAGCTCGACCCCGAGCTGCCCCCGGCGCTGGAGGCGATCGTGCTGCGCGCCATGGGGCGCGAGCCGGAGGAGCGCTACCCGAGCGCCGCCGCGCTGGCCGCGGACGTGAGCGCCTTCCTCGACGACGAGCCGATCGCGGCCTACCCCGAGGGCCCGCTCGCCGGGCTGGCGCGTCTGACCCGGACCCACAAGCTCCCCCTGGCCGCCGCGGCCCTGGGGCTGCTGACCCTGGTCGGCGCGGCCCTGGGCGGGCGAGCCCTGGTCGAGACCGCCCAGCGCGCGGCCGACGAGGCCGGCGCAGCGGCGGCCGAGGTCGAAGCGCGGGCTCTGAGCGCGAGCGAGCAGGCCGCCCGCGCCGAGCGCGTGGTCGGTGCCGCGCGGGAGCTCGCGAGCGAAGAGCAGCGCGTGACCCGCTTCGCGCGCAGCGTCGCGGCCGGCGCCGACCTCGAGTCCCTGATCGCAGCCCACGCCGAGGCGCGCGCCGCGCTGGGCGAGAGCTCGGCCTCCTCCGCCGAGCTGGGCCAGCTGGCCGAGCGGCTGGGCGAGCGGCGCCAGAGCGCGCGTCGCGCGCTGGACCGCGCGCTGCTGGCGACCCTCGTGGCGCGCGCGCCGGAGCGGGCCCTGGAGGTCCTGGCCCAGGGCCAGCTCCAGCCAGGCCCGGAGCGCTGGCTAGCGCACGCCCGGGCCCTGCTGCGCCTGGAGCGTCACGCCGAGGCCGCCGAGCTGCTGGCGAAGAGCGACCCCGGCGACGAGCCGCGCTGGCGCCGGGCCCGCGGCGCCCTCCTCGCGGTGGCCCGGCGGGCCGACTGGAGCGAGCAGGAGGCCGCCCTGAGCGCTGCGGTCCAGAGCTGGCGCGCCGCCGCCTGGCCCTACCTGCGCCGCGCCCAGGCGCGGGTGTGCCTGGGCCAGCGCGAGGCGGCCGAGGCCGACTTCGCCCGGGCGCGCGAGCTGGACCCGCGCGACTGCTGGAACTCGATCGCCTGGCTGGAGGTCGCGCCCCTCGCCACGCACTACAAGCTGATCGACCTCCGCGCCCAGACCGCGCGCGAGCTGGGCTCTCCGCGCACCGCCGTGCTCGCGATCTGCGAGTCGGCCCTGCGCAAGTCCACTTGGCAGTGGGACCGCGGCCAGGCCGTCGAGACCCTGCGCAAGCGGATCCCCGGGCGCTGGGAGTCCCTCGAGGAGGGGATCCGGCTGCGCCTCTCGGCGCGCTCCTACCTGATCGTGCGCGACCTCGAGCGGGCCTTGCCCCAGGCTCGTCGCGCGGTCGAGCTCCGCCCCCAGGACCCCACGGCGCGGGCCGTGCTCGCCGAGGCCCTCCTGCTCGCCGTCGTGCTCGACCAGCGCCAGGACCTGCTCGAGCAGGACCTGCTCGAGCAGGCACGGGCCGAGCTGCGCGCGGGGCTCGAGATCGCGCCTCACCACCCCGACCTGTGCTACGTGGGGGGTCGGCTCGAGCTCCGGGCAGGTCGCGCCGCCTCGGCCGAGCCCATGCTGCGCCGGGGCGCCCAGGCCAGCGGAGACTCCGGCCGCTGGAACCTGCTCGCCCTCGCCTGCCTGGCCCAGTCCGAGCGCGCCGCCTGGGAGCGCGGCGTCGAGGCCGCCAAGCACGCCGTGGCCGCCGACCCCTACGGGGCCTACATCAACCCCGAGCGCCTCCGCGGCAAGTGGGCCGCCCGCCCCCTCGCCGGCGACCCCAGCTGGCAGCGCACCTGGGCCCTGCTGTGCGAGAAGCTCGGCCGGACCGAGGAGGCGCTCTTGCACGCCATGCGCGCTCAGACCCTCAGTAGGCAGCCCAACGCCCAGCGCGCCTACGGCGAGACCCGCCGCGACTACTTCTTGGCCGCCCGCCTGGCCGAGAAGCTGCAGCTGCTCGAGATCGCGCGCCAGTGCTACGGCCTGGCCGCCAAGGCCCCGCGCCTGCAGGAGCGCGCCGAGGCGGCGCTGAAGCGGCTCGGGCCCGGGGAGGACTGACCCTTCAAGCCGGGGCCGGGGTCTTGTCCTCGTAGGGGCAGTCCTCGCGCACCCCGCAGCGCCAGCACTCGGGCTTGCGGGCCTTGCAGCAGTAGCGCCCGTGGAGGATCAGGTAGTGGTGCGCCTCGAGCAGGTGCCGCTCGGGGGTCCGCTCGAGCAGCACGTCCTCGGTCTCGCGCGGGGTGTTGGTGCGCGCGATCTGGAGCCGGTTGGCGACCCGGTGCACGTGGGTGTCGACGGCGATCGTGGGCTGGTTGAAGGCCACGTTCAGGACCACGTTGGCGGTCTTGCGCCCCACGCCGGCCAGCGCCTCGAGCTCGGCCCGGGTCTCGGGCACGGCGCCGTCGTGCTTCTCGATCAGGTCCTCGCAGAGCGAGATCACGTTCTTGGCCTTCGAGTTGAACAGCCCGATCGTCTTGATGTACTCGGTCAGGCCCTCGACCCCGAGCTCGAGGATCTGCTCGGGGGTGTTGGCCTCGGGGAAGAGCTTGCGGGTCGCCTCGTTGACCGACTTGTCGGTGGCCTGGGCCGAGAGCACGACCGCCACCAGCAGCTCGAAGGCCGTCGTGTATTCCAGGTCGCTGACCGGCGTGATCGTCTCCGCCAGCACGTCGTAGATCCGCTCGATCGCGTCGTCGGGGAGGGGCCCAGGGCCGACCTTCGACTTGGGGATCTTGGGCGCTGACTTCTTGGCCGCCCGCCCCTTCTTGTTGGCGGTGGTCTTCTTCTTCGCCGTCTTCTTCTTGTTGGCGGTGGCCTTCTTCTTCTTCGCCGTCTTGTTGGCGGTGGTCTTCTTCTTCGCCGCCTTCTTGTTGGCGGTGGTCTTCTTCTTCTTCTTCGTCGTCTTCTTGTTGGCGGTGGTCTTCTTCTTCTTCGCCGTCTTCTTGGCGCTCAAGCGAGCACCTCCGCCCGCCGGGCCGCGTAGCGCTCCAGCCACTCCCGCTCGCGCGCCGTGAGCAGCGCCTCGTCGATCAGGTTCGGCTCGAGCCGCGCGAAGGTCATGGGCTCCACGTCGAGGAAGCCCTCCGCTCCGGCCGCGGGGACGACCGTGCACAGGTTCTCGATTCGGATCCCGCCCCAGCCGGCCTCGTAGTAGCCCGGCTCGATCGAGAACACCTGCCCGACCTCCAGGGGCGTGGGCCCCTTGGTCGAGATCCTGGGCGGGGCCTCGTGGACGTTGACCCCGACCCCGTGCCCGGTGCCGTGCTTGTAGTCCAGGCCGACCGCCCACATCGGCGCGCGGACCATGGCGTCGAGCTGCTCGCCGCGGGTGCCCTCGGGGAAGCGGGCCATCATTCCGGCCAGCGCCGCGCGCAGGACGTGCGTGTAGCGCGCCCGCTGCTCGGGCGAGGGCTCCGCGTCCGCGCTGGCCAGGAAGGTCCGGGTGAGGTCGGTCGCGTAGCCCTCGGCGAAGTAGGCGCCCGTGTCGATCAGGACCAGGTCGTTGGCCTCGATCGCCCGCTCAGGGTCGGGCTTGCCGTAGTGAATGTGCGCCCCGTTCGGGCCGGCCGCGGCGATCACGCGGAACGAGAGCCCGACGGCCCCTTGCTCCTCGTGGCAGCGGGTGACCTCGGCCACGAGGTCGGCCTCGCTCACGCGCTCGCCGGCGGCGAAGCGGGCGCGCACGAAGTCGATCGCGTTCTCCATCGCGCGGTCGGCCCGCGCGAAGGCGTCGCGCATCGCGGCCAGCTCGCCCGCGCTCTTGCGCGCGCGGATCTGGGCCAGCGGGCTCTCGCCCAGGTCGATCCCCTCGGCCCCGCGCGCCTTCAGCCCGCGGACGGCCGCCGCCGTCGCCCCGCCCGGGTCGTAGCCGATCCGCTCCCCGCGCGCGACGGCGGCGAGGGCGGCCTGCAGCTCGTCGCCGGGCTCGGCCTCGACCAGGCGCACGCCGGCCTCGGGAGCGCTGACGCGCCCCGGCTCGGGGAGGGCCAGCACGACCTCGTCGGCGCGGACCAGGGCCGCGGCGCGGAAGGTCGCCTGGTGGGGGAGCGCGTCGCCGCGCAGGTTGACCAGCCAGGCCAGCTCGTCGAGGCGCTGGAGCAGGAAGCCCGCCACCCCCGCCTCGCTCAGCGCCGGGGCGATCCGAGCCAGCTTCTCCTGGACCGTGCCGCCGCCCCGCGCGGGGTCCACGGCCCGCAGCAGGCCCGGCGCCTCGTCGATCTCCTCGCGCGCCTGCTCGACCAGGGAGGGCTTGCAGGCGACGAGCTCGATCCCGTCCAGCTCGCGCTCGAGCACGGCGAGCTGGTGCACGCCCATCCGGGCCTCGGCGAAGCCCAGCCGCCGGACGCCTTGCGCGCGCGCCCACTCGGCCACGTGGCGGCAGAGGGCCGTCCAGGGGCTGGTCCCCAGCTCGACCTCCAGGGGAGCGAAGGGGCCCTCGGCCAGCTCCTCGCGCGCCTGGAGGTGATAGCGCCCGTCGACGGCGACCCAGCCCACCTCGCCGCCGAGGAAGGCGTCGCCGGTGCTGCCGCTGAAGCCCGTCAGCCAGGCCCGCGTGCTGTCGTCCTTCGGCACGTATTCGTTCAGGAAGCGGTCGTCGGAGCGGACGAAGATCCCGTCCAGGCCCTCGCTCGCCATGAGCAGGCGCACCGCGCCCGCGCGCTCGGCGGTCTGGCTCACGCGTAGTTCTCCGGGAAGAGGCGCCGCTCGACGGCCTCGATCGTGATGTGGATCACCTTGATGTGGACCTCCTGGATCCGGTCCGAGTTCGTCGCGAGGGGGACCACGATCGGAATGTCCACCTGCTCGAGCAGCTCCCCGCCCCCCTTGCCCAGGAGCCCGACCGTCTTGATCCCGCGCTCGCGCGCGACCTCGACCGCGCGCAGCACGTTGGGCGAGTTGCCGCTGGTCGAGATCGCGAGCAGCAGGTCTCCCTCGCGCCCGTAGGCGGCGACCGAGCGGGCGAAGACCTCCGCGTAGCCGAAGTCGTTGGCGATGCAGGTCAGCTGGCTGGGGTCCGAGAAGGCGATCGCGGGCAAGGCGTCGCGGTTCCCGCGGAAGCGCCCGGTCCACTCCTCGGCGAAGTGCATGGCGTCGCACATGCTGCCGCCGTTGCCGCAGGACATGAGCTTGCCCCCGGCGACCAAGGTCGCGTGGGCGGCCTCGGCGAAGCGCTCGACGGCCTCGAGCTGGGCGGAGTCGGCCAGGAAGGCCGCCAGGACCTGGGAGGCCTCCTCGAAGGAGGCGCGGACGTGGCTGGAGCTGCTCATAGGCCGAGGATTCTCGGCTCCAGGGCGAGGATCCACAACCTGGGGGACCAGATCCGGCCGCTCTTGCTTGGCGCCGCTGGCCGCGCCAATCTGGGGCCGTGGCGTTCAAGCTCCTCGAGTTGATCCAGCACGTCGCCGCGGCCGCCGACGCCGCGGCCTTCGCCGCCGAGCACCCGCCCGTGCTCGTCGACGCCCCGGCCCTCGAGCGCCTGATCGCGCCCAGCTCGATCACCGAGACCGAGGCGGGCATGGTCAGCCCGGCCTCGGTGCTGGTGTTCCCCCTCGACCCGGCCCTGGGCGACGAGCTCCTGATCGGCAGCTCCGCGCCGGCTCAGATCGTGCTCGACCGCCCGCGGGTCTCGGTCCGCCACGCGACCCTGGCCCGCCGCCCTGGCGGGACCTGGGTCCTGACCGATCTCGGCTCGACCCAGGGGACCCACCTCGACGGGCGCAAGCTGCCGCCCAACTTCCCCGCTCCGCTCACGCCCGGGGCCAAGATCGAGCTCGCCAAGATCCAGCTCCAGCTCCTCGACCCCGCCGAGGTGTTCCGCCGCCTGGAGCCCCTGGCCCGCTCGCGGCGTCAGCGCCCGCCCCTGGCCGAGGGCGCCAACCTCGTCGCGCGCTGCGACCCCTTGGCCGCGGTCCTCCTGCCGCCCAACGTCCCGGTCACGATCGGCCGCTCGCGCAGCCAGGCCGAGCTGGTCCTGCCCCACCCCAACGTCTCGCGGGCCCACGCCCGCCTGACCCGGGTCGGCGACCAGGTGCGCGTCGAGGACCTCGGCAGCAGCAACGGGACCTACGTCGGCTCGACCCGGGTCCCCCAGAGCGGCTACCTGATCCACCCGGGCGAGGAGCCGCTCCACCTCGGCCCCTTCGAGGTCCGGGTGCTCGTCATGGAGGGCGAGTCCGAGGACCTCTCGGCCGCCTTCGAGACGCGCCGCTTCGACCAGACCCGCCGCGACCAGGGCGGGGGCGTGCTCAAGGGCCAGCTCGACGTGCTCCCCCTCCGTCAGCTCGTGCAGGCCGTCGAGCTCAACCAGCGCAGCGGCACGATCCAGCTCGAGGAGGGGACCCTGGTGTTCGTGCTCGGCCGCCCCGCCTGGGCCCGCTTCCGCGGCGAACAGGGCGAGGGCGCGCTGCTGAAGATGCTCGACGTCGGCGAGGGGAGCTTCCGCTTCACCCCTCGCGAAGACGAAGAGGAGACCCCCGACGCCCCCGACGCAGACGCCGTGATCGAGGCGAGCTTCACCAAGGTCCTGCTCGAGTGGACCCGCAGCCGCGACGAGGGCGGCTCGGCGCGGACGCGGCCGACCTCCCGGCGGCAGTGATTCCGGGTGCCTGGTGTCCACGCTGGATTCGAGGCGCTCTACGCGGTGCGCTGTCGCCGGTTCCGAGGTCGCCTGGATACAGCCCCTTCAACGCAAAGACGCAGAGGCGCAGAGGCGCAGAGAAGTCCATCAGTCAGCGAGGGCGGGAAGTCGAGGCGGAGCGTCTGCCCAGGCAGGCCGACAGGGGCACGCGATCACCCATGACCCGCGAGCGTCGCTCTTTGCGCCTTGGCGTCTTTGCGCCTTTGCGTTGAAAGAGCTCTCGGAGCGCCGCTCTCTCCAGCTACAACCCAATGTCCGGGCGTTCGAGGCTGAGCAATCTGCGACAGGCTGACGGGCAGGAGCTCAGACCGAGTGGACCGCGCCGTCCTCCGCGAAGGCCAGCTCGCGCACCCCAGCCAGCCCTTCGCTGAGGAGCGCTGGGACCTTGGCGCGCACGTCCTCGCCGAGGTGGGTCAGGATCAGCCGCTCGCAGCCGAGCTCCGCGGCGGCGTCCTGCCACTCCAGCCAAGTCGAGTGCGCTCCGCAGGGCGGGGCCAGCGCGCTGCACTCGGCCACGGTCAGGTCGACCCCCTTCGCCGCCGCCATCAGCCCAGCGCAGATCCGGGTGTCGCCCGAGAAGGCGGCGCTGCGGCCGCTGGCGCCGCTCACGCGCAGGCAGAGCGGCTGCTCGGGCGGGTCCTGGTGGTCGGCCGGGAAGCCCCTGACCTCGACGCCCTGCTCGGCGAAGGACTCGCCCGGGGCCAGCTCGACGTAGCGCAGCTGGAAGGGGCGCTCCTTGGTCGCCAGGGAGGGGTAGCAGACTCGCATTAGCCCCTCCAGGCGCTCCTCGACCCCGAGCGGGCCGACGACCGTCAGGGGCGCCTCGCGGCGGAGGTCGTACATCGCGTCGATCACGAGGAAGGGGTAGCCGCCCACGTGGTCGCCGTGGAGGTGCGTGAAGCAGAGCAGGTCCAGGCGACGCGGGTCGAGGCCCAGCTCCTTGAGCCCCGCCAGCGCGGTGCCGCCGAAGTCGACCATCAGGGCGCCGGCGCGCTCGCCCGCCAGCGCGCCCTCCAGCCAGTAGCAGGAGTGGCGCCTGCCCGCCGCGTTGCTGGCGTTCGCAGACCCGACGATCGTCAGCTGCACGCGGTCACGCGCGGGCGCTCGCGAACACCCAGGGCTGCTCGAGGAAGGAGGGGATCACCAGCTCGCGCAGCTTCAGCTTGCGGAAGTGCCGCTCCAGGCCGGCCCGGTGGGCCTTCAGCTGGCGCGTATACATGGGCAGCGCCGAGCCGCACTGGACCGCGATCCGGCCCTTGGGCGCCAGGCAGGCCTTGACCCGCCCGCAGAGCGCGTCGAGCGAGGCCTTGGCCAGGGGCGCGTCCGAGAGGTCGTAGACGATCAGGTCGAAGCCCTTCGCCTCGCCGCTGGCGATCCGCGCGCCCTCCTCGGTCAGGAAGTCGTTGGCGTCGCGGTAGACGATCCGGGCGCGCGCGTCCTCGGGTCCGCCGCCGACCACGCCCGGGAAGAAGCTGCGCGCCGTCTCGACCACGCGGCGGTCGATCTCGATCATGACGACCTCCTCGACGCCCTCGTGGCCGAGGACCTCGCGCAGCACGCCGCAGTCGCCGCCGCCGAGGATGCACACCCGCTTGGTGTTCTTGCCCAGGCCCGCGCTGGCGAGGGCCGCGCTGTATTCGGGTTCGTCGCTGGTCCCGATCTGGGTCTCGCCGTTGAGGAAGAGCAGGCGCCCGTAGACGGGGTGCTCCCCGACGGCGATCTGCTGGAAGTCGCTCTGCTCCGAGTGGATCGTGCGCACGAAGAGCGCGCCCTCGGGCGGGTAGGGCCGCCACTTGCCGGCGGTCCCGAGCCGGACCTCGGCGGGCTGGAGGCGCAGGAAGAGGGCCTCGACGCTGCGCACGAGCAGGGCTGGGTCCGCCCAGGCGTGGGCGCTCACGAAGCCGCCCTCCTCGCCGAGGACCACGAGCAGGGAGCCCTGCTTGCCGTGGGCCGCCGCGCTGCGCACGCTCCCCTGCTTGTGGCTGCTGACCTCGGCCTTGCCCAAGAGCGAGCTCTCGTGGAGGGCCTGGGCCAGCTTGCGCCGCCCAGGCAGCTCGCCGCCGCGCAGCTCGACCCGGAAGGCCTCGGCGCTCTCCTCGTCCTCTTCCAGCCAAACCTTCACGGTGCCTCCTCGAGCTCGAGGGTCGTGCGACGCTGCGCCACGATTCGGTAGACGCGCTCTTCGTCGACCTTGGTCAGGAAGACCAGTCGAGCCTCTTGCCGGTAGCTCACTCTATGCGGCCAGCCCTGCCGCGTGCTCGCCTCGAGGCGGATCGAGGGGCGCATTCCGTCGCTCCCTCCCCAGGAGAGCCGGTAGTCGCCGCCCGTCTGCTCGCAGCGGACGCGCCGGCTGACCAAGCCGACCGGCTCGACGACGCGCACCCGGTCGAGGCCGATGTCGAAGGCCACGTGATCGGTCAGCGCGGCCGAGACGCGCGGGATCGCGCGCCAGCCCTGCAGCAGCCCCTCGACCGGCTCGCGCCCTGCGAGCTCCCAGCCCTGCTCCGCGCGGGCAGGAGGAGTCGCGGGCCAGAGGTGGAAGAGCTGGTCGAAGGTCCGCTCCAGGTAGGGCCCGCCGTTGAGGAGGCGGGTCGTGATCAGGCGCGCGCGCAGCTTCTCGGGCGGAGAGATCCGTCGCTTGGGGAGCTTGGGTCCCAGGCGAGGGATCACCCGGCCCTCGAGCCGGTCCGCCGCGGCCGCCCAGGCCTCGACGCCGCTCAGGCCCAGGACCGCCCCCGTGCGCCGGTCGAGG
>CALDQK010001211.1 GCA_937911525.1 uncultured bacterium | reverse complement strand
CCGCCGGCGCCCACTCGGGGTCGTCGAGGTGCTCGAGGGCCTCGCCGAGCAGCTCGACGGCGGCGCGACCGCTCTGGGGGCGGTCCTCGCGCTCCTTGGCCATCAGGCGGGCGATCGCTCGCCGCGCGGCCGGCGGAGTGCCCTCGGGCAAGGCCGGCGGCGCGTCCTGCAGGATCGACTCCATGGTCGTGGCGGGGTTCTGACCGCGCCCGTGGGGCAGCTCGCCGCGGAGGGCGTAGTGGAGCAGGACGCCGAGCGAGTAGAGGTCGCTGCGCACGTCGACGTCCTTGCGCCCGAGGCACTGCTCGGGCGAGAAGTAGGCCACCGTGCCCATGGTGTAGCCCTCGCGCGTGAGCGAGCCGTCTCCCTGCAGCTTGGCCAGGCCGAGGTCGGTCAGCTTGACCTGCCCCCCGCTCCCGAGCAGCACGTTCTCGGCCTTCACGTCGCGGTGGACCATGCCGTTGGCTTCGGCCGCCTCGAGCGCCTTGGCGACCTCGAGGCCGACCTCCAGCGCGCGCGCTGCCTCGAGCGGGCCGCGGCGCTCGAGGTGATCGCTGAGGTCCTCCCCCTCGACGAGCTCCATGGCGAGGTAGTAGCGCCCCTTGTGGCTGCCCGCCTCGTAGGCCCGCACCAGGTTGGGGTGGTTGAAGCGCGCGGCGGCCTTGCCCTCGCGCAGGAAGCGCTCGCGATACTCGTCGTCGGCGGCGACCTCGGGGTGCAAGACCTTGAGCGCGACCGGCTTGGCCAGCCCCTCGTGCAGGGCACGATAGACCGTCGCCATGGCGCCCTTTCCGAGGACGTCGACGATCCGATAGCCAGGCAGCTTGGGGGCAGAATGGGGCACTGGGCGGGCCATTATCAGGATCCAGGGTCCTCAGGTCCACCGCCGCGCGAGGCCCCTGGACCATGAACAAAGGGTTTATGCAGGACGAATCGCACGATTTCGCACGGGTTCACCCGGGCGACGCGCACGATGGTCGCAGGACTCGGGACGATCCGCCTGGAGCGACACATAAATGGGCCGAAGCCATTGATTGAAAAGGAGATCGGTCGCTTGCACGGGCTGGTTCTGCATTCGCTAACCTGTTGAGTCCGTGAACGCTCCTCGTCCACTCCTCCTGTCACTCCTGGTCGCCTTCGCGGCGAGCGCCCTGCCGGCGCTGGCGCAGGAGGGCCGCTACGAGGTCCAGGGCGTCGGTCCCGAGGGCAGCTACCAGGGCAACGCCTGGATCCAGCGCGCCGGGAAGCGTGACTTCCGCGTCGCGCTGCGCGCCTTCGACACCCGCGCCCGCGAGCGCCGCTTCGAGGAGGAGGCCAAGCTCGAGGGCAGCCGCTTGGCCCTCGACGCCCGGGACCGCGTCGACGGCACCCCCACCGAGCGGAGCGAGCAGGTCGCCCTGACCCGCAAGAGCGCCCGCGACCTGGTGGTCACCTACCGCGACGCCCAGGGCGAGGTCACTCGCCGCGAGGTCTGGACCCGCCAGCGCGGGATCCAGGTCCCGGTCGTCGTCGTCGCCCTCACCGGCGGCAAGCGCTTCCCGGGCGTCAGCGCAGCCCAGGCGCGCGAGGCCCAGAAGCGCGTCCTGGCGCAGCTCGAGCTGACCTACCAGTCCCTGGACGCCAGCTTCCGCGCCCTGCGCCAGCCCGTGCCCCTGCGCGGCGAGCGCTTCGACACCGACAACAACGGCTGGCTATCGCGCCGCGAGTGCGTCCGGCTGCGCGACACCCTCGAGCAGCTCAAGATCAAGCAGCCCGGCCGGGTGGTCCTGGTCCTGACGGCCGCCTCCTTCGTGCGCCCCGGCTGCCGCGGCTGGACCTCGGGCGACGCGCCCCAGACCCCGACCACGCTGACCGACCTCAACGACAACGTCTCGCTGATCGGCGTCAGCTACCTCGACCCGACCCGCTTCCACACCACGGCCCACGAGGTCGGCCACCAGCTCGGCCTCGACGACCTGCGCGCCCAGAACCGCGGCAAGCTCGAGCAGCCCGCGCGGCGCGACCACCTCATGGAGAGCGGCGGCAAGGGGATCCACCTCGACCCCGCGATCGACCGCCTGCTGCGACGAAACCTCTACCGCTCGATCGACTTCGGCCTCGAGGGCCGCCAGGCGCCGGCCGCCGTGGGGATCCCGCTCCGCCACCAGGGCGGTGAGGGCCTGCCGACCCCGCCCGCGCTCCCCCGCAAGGGCTAGGTCCCCTAGCTCCCGTCGCGGGCGAGGCGGAAGCCGACGAACTGGCTCGGCTCGCTGTGGATCGCGCGCGAGAAGGTGCGGCAGTCCCAGGGCGGGGCGTTCCAGCAGCCGCCGCGCACCACGTGGCCGTCGCGC
The DNA here is from genome assembly GCA_937911525.1 of uncultured bacterium. Taxonomy (GTDB): domain Bacteria; phylum Planctomycetota; class J058; order J058; family J058; genus NORP233. The sequence continues at coordinate 12,091 of CALDQK010001211.1, read as the reverse complement.
TGCGTGCGCCCGGTCTCGACCCACTCCCAGAGGTTGCCGCTCATGTCCTCGCAGCCGAAGGGCGAGGCGCCGTTGGGGTGCGCGCCGCAGGCGCTCGTCCACTGCTCGCGCCCGTCGGCCTCGCGGCCGTAGGTCGCCAGGCGCGGGGTGGGCTCGGTCTCGCCCCAGGGGTAGGTCCGGCCCTCGGCGCCGCGGGCCGCGAGCTCCCACTCGGTCTCGCGCGGGAGGCGCAGGCCAGCCCACTCGGCGTAGGCCCGCGCCGCGTCGAGGGAGATCCCGTGGACCGGGTGGTCGTCGTCGACGGGGTAGCTCGGGTCGTGCAGCGCGCGCCCCGTCTCCTGGCAGAAGGTCCGCCACTGGCCCCAGCGGACTGGGTGCACGGCCATGTAGAAGCCGCGCTCGACCCGCTCGTCGCGCGGCGGCTGGAGCAGGTTGCGCTCGGGGTCGGCCTCCTCGGAGCCGAGGGGATAGGTGCCGGGCGGGATCCACACCAGCTCGCTCCCGTCGCGCTGACAGACCGCGCGCCCGCCCTGGCCGCGGCGGAGCCCCTTGGGCAGGCGGCGCTGGCGCTGGCGCGGCGCGCGGGCCTGGCGGAGCGAGGCCACGCCCTTGTTCTTCATGCCGGCGATCTCGGCCAGGAGCGCGTTGCGCGCCATGACCAGCGCCTGCTCGGGGTTACCCTCGACCGGCATGTGGACGACGTCGTGCTCTTCCTCGCCGGGGGGGGCCCCGCCGATTCGCCACACGATCAGGCGCGGCTCGCGCACCCCGTCGTCGAGGGGGGGCGGCGCGGTGGCGGGGATCCCGGCCGGCGCGCGCTCGCCGCTCTGGATCGCGACGGCGTAGACGCGCCGGTCCCGCTCGCCGAGGCCGCGCAGGTCGAAGGTCTCGGGGCGCAGCTCGACCGAGGCCCCGCCGGCCGCGATCTCGTGACGGAGCAGCACCCGCAGCAGCTCGCGATCGGCCATGGCCCGCTCCTGGGCCGCGCCGGGCGGGGTCAGGATGTGCAGCTCCAGGCGGAGCGCGTCGCGGGGGAAGATCTTGCCCAGGTCCTCGCTCAGCCGGACCACGAGCCCGTAGACCAGCACCGCGAGCGGGTCCTTGTGCCACTTGAGCTTCAGGCGCAGGCCCTGGTCGGGGGCCACGGCGAGGTGGAGCGTGCGGCGCGTGCGGCGCAGCTGGCCGCTGTCGCGCTGGAAGAAGAGCGCCTCGCTCTCGAGGAAGCGCAGCGCGAAGAGGTCGAAGGGCGGGTCGGGGTCCTCGCCGAAGGGGTCCTCGCCCATGTAGACCAGCTCGGCCGGGTGGAGGTTCTCGATCGGGCCGCGGTTGGCGAGCTCGGCGAAGCCGCCCTGGGGGTAGTAGCCCGAGTCGGGCAGCTCGGTGTCGGTCTCCTCGTCCTCGACGACCTTGACCCCGCGCGGGTCGAGGGCTGGGAAGGCCGCAGCGGCGGCGACGATCCGGCGCCCCGCCAGGCGCTGGGCCCGCTTCTTGAATGCGCTCCAGTGCTCGACCTCCGCCAGGTCCTCGGGCGAGAAGCAGGGGCCCTTGGCGTGCTCGAAGTAGACCTCCAGCGTCGAGCGCAGGCCGGCGAGCAGCGCGCCGGGCTCCTCGACGAGCTCCTCGTAGGCCGCGGCCTCCTCCTCCGGGTCGATCCGCCCCTGCGGCGCGAGCTCGCGCAGCAAGACCGAGTCGACGAGGGGCGCGTCCGCGTGCCCGCCCGCCTTCAGCAGCGGGCTGAGCACGATCTCGAGCGCGCGCGCGATCAGGTCGGGGCGCTGGGGGTCGTTCTGAATGAACTCGATCGCCTTGCGGGTCGAGGGGTGGCGCAGGATCCCGTTCAGGAAGCGGTTCTCGTATTCGAGGCGCGTCCCGCGCTCCTCCTCGGGCCAGCTCTCGAGCTCCTCCAGGCTGGAGAAGGGGAAGCGGTTGCCCTCGAGCAGGAGGTGCCCCACGTCGTAGACGACGCTGAACAGAAGCCCGCGCGCGCCGCCCCGCAGGACGAGGGTCCGATACCAGCGCAGCGCCTCGCCGACGCGCCGGGTGAGGTCAGCGACGCCCGCCCGCGCCCGGAAGCGGAGCGAGCCGAGCAGGTAGGTGCGCAGGCCGCGCGCGTCGAGCTCGAGGGCGGTGCTCATGGCCCTCCCTAGCCCAGTCGCAGCAGGGCGTCGACCTTCTCGCGCAGGATCGGGAAGTCCTCGTTGCGGTCGCCGACGTAGCGGAGCAGCACGAGGTCGTCGCGGCGGACCGCGCCGCCGTGGAAGAGGAGCGCGCGGGCGCGGATCAGCTGGTAGAGCTTGATGAACTTGCGGTCGCTGACCACGACCCGGTTCTCACGCTCGAGGGTGCGCAGGATCCGCTTGAAGAGGTCGAACACCTCGTCGGGGAAGTAGCGCTTGCGGTCCTGGATCACCGCGCTGCTCTGGTCCTCGTCCTTCTTGGCCCGCTCGCCGACGCCGGCCATCATGAGGAAGAGGTAGCGGCGCAGGGCGACGAAGTCCTCGATCGAGCAGAGGTCGGCCCAGGGGCGGCGGTTGAGCGCCTTGTTCAGCTCGTTGCTGACGCCCTTCTCGAGCAGGGCGTCCATGTGCTGGTCCTTGACCGGGGTGCTCTCGACCTTGAGCGCGAAGCGGTCGCGCAGGGCGGCGAGCTCCTCGAACTCGGGCACGATGTTGGTCGCCGCGAAGAGCATGGCCAGCCGGACGGGGACCGGGCGACCGTCCTGATAGAACTTGCGCTCGTTGATGATCGTCAGCAGGGTGTTCAGGATCGCCGAGTTGGACTTGAAGATCTCGTCCAGGAAGGCGATCCGGGCCGTCGGCAGCTTGCCCTCGACCTTGCGCACGTAGGCGCCGTCCTTGAGCCGCCCGAGGTCGATCGGGCCGATCAGCTCCGAGGGCTCGGTGAACTTGGTGAGCATGTACTCGAAGTACTCGCCCTCACCCAAGCCCAGCGCCTGGCAGTACTTGGTCACGACGTCCGACTTGGCCGTGCCGGGCGGACCCACGATCAGGAGCGGCTCCTGCGCGATCGTGCAGATCGTCATCAGGTCGATCAGCTCCTGCTTCTGCACGAAGTAGCGCGCCAGGCGGGTCCGCAGCGAGTTAACGCGCTCGCGGATCCCCTCGACCTGGTCGCGGAGCTGGTCGAAGCTGAGGTTCTCGACCGCTGTGTCGGCCATCCGGGCCACCTCCCCTGAGAGGCGCCAATCCTACCGCCTGCTGGAGGCTTTGGAACCGCACGCGCCGCCCCGGCCCTCAGAGGGCTAAAGGTCCGCTCCAGGCCGCCGAACATCGCCTTGGGTCACGCGGGATCGGCGTTTGGGACCAGGTGGAGTGGCGAGTGACGAGCAAGGGAAAGGTCGCTGAGCTGAAAGAGCAGCTCAGCGCGGGCCTCGAAGACGCGATCAAGACCTCCGAGGAGGCGGTCCTCGGCGTCGGCAGGCACATCGCCCAAATCGCCGAGCTGGCCCGAGAGCAGGTCGCCGAGACGGCGCGCCTGGCCCGGGAGCTGAGCCAAGGGTCGGCGATGGTCAAGACCCTCGACGACCAGTCACGCACCGTCGACGGCTATCTGGAGCAGGTCGCCCACAAGCTCGAAGTCCACCGCCAGATCGCGCAAGAGGTGGCCGGACAGCTCGAGCAGATCCGCCACGCGGGCGCCCGGATCGAGGAGATGGCCCACGAGAGCCGGGTCGTGAACATCAACGCCCGGATCGAGGCGGCGCGCCTGGGCAAGCTGGGCAAGCCCTTCGCCGTGATCGCGGAGCAGATGTCCTCGCTGGCGAGCGACGTCGACTCGACCAACCGCATGGTCGGGGAGCTGACCGAGGCGCTCAGCGAGCTCGTCCCGCGCATGGCGGAGAGCTCGGACCAGCTCGCCAGCGCGACGAGCGAGTTCGCCGCTGACTACCGGCGCAGCAACGGCGCGCTCTGCCAGGCCCAGCAGAACCTGGGTGAGGTGATCCGCAGCAGCCTGGGCCAAGGCGAGCGGCGCACGCAATCGATCCTGAGCGGCTCGCAGGACGCGATGGGCATGCTCTCCTTCCAGGACCCCCTGGCGCAGTCGCTGCGCAGCTTGCCGGACTATGTCGAGGAGACGCTCGCCCCCGAGGACCGCGAGCGCCCGCCGACTCAGCGCCTCTCGACGGCCGCCTTCCGCCGCAAGAGCAAGCGCGCCTCCCAGCCCAACCTCCCGGTCCAGAAGGACAGCGGGGCGCTGGAGCAGGGCGACTTCATCCTCTTCTAGGAGTAGCTATGCCTTCGACGCCGGCCCGCGCCGTTATCAGCGAGTGCCTGGACGCGTCTTTGCGGGAGCTCTTGCGTGAGTATTCCCTCGAGGTGCGCCAGGTCGACCCCACCGTCGCCCCCCGAGACCACGCCGAGCAACAGCTCGCCGCGATCATTGGCTTCACCGCCGAAGACTACGTCGGCAGCCTGGTGATCGTGTGCCACGAACAGCTCGTGGTCGCGACCTTGCCTGGGGCCCTCGAGCAGACGCCGCGCCTGGTCCGCGACTGGCTGGGCGAGCTGAGCAACCAGCTGCTCGGGCGGGCCAAGAACCGGCTGCTCGCCTACGGGAGCAGCTTCCGGCTCAGCCCGCCCACGACCCTCAGCGGACGCGAGCTGACCCTCGAGAGCCGAGAGGGCACCACGACCTGGTTCAAGGTGACCACCAGCCAGGGGGTCTTCGAGTACGCGCTCGACTTCCGCGCCGCGCCCGACCTGTGCTTCGAACGGACCGAAACCGACGTCCCCGCCGAGGGCGACGTCTTCCTGTTCTGAACCCCCGCCTCAAGGACCCGTCATGAAGAAGATCCTCGTCGTCGATGACTCGGCCACCGTCCGTCAGCAGGTCGGTCTGGCCCTCTCCCAGGCTGGCTTCAAGATCGTCGAAGCCGTGGACGGCGCCGACGGCGCTCGCCAGATCGAGGGCAGCTCCGACCTCTCGCTCGTGATCTGCGACGTCAACATGCCCAACATGTCGGGCATCGAGATGCTCGAGCAGGTCAAGGGCGGCGGTCAGCGCGCCAGCCTGCCGGTGATCATGCTGACCACCGAAGGCGACCCGAGCCTGATCGCGCGCGCCAAGAAGGCCGGCGCCAAGGGCTGGATCGTCAAGCCCTTCAAGGCCGACCTGCTCGTCAGCGCAGCCCGCAAGCTGACCGCGGCGGCCTGACGTGAGCGGCCCCCCGACCACCTCCGAGGCGACGCCCCCCGCGGGCCCCCTCGCTCGGGCTCGCGGCGCCTTCCTGGCGCTCGTGTTCGCCGGCTGGGCTGCGCTGACGGTCGTGGTCGGGGGGACCCTGATGGTCGGCCACTGGGTGACGCTGCCCAAGCCAGAGCGCGAGGACGCCCAGCTCCTGCGCGGCCTGGCCGAGCTGCGCCGCCCAGGCGAGGAGGAGCGCTGGATGGCGGTCCACGTCCTCTACGCCGACTGCCGCTGCTCGCAGCGGATCCTCGACGGCTTCGGCCAGCAAGAGCGCCCCGCCGGCGCCGTCGAGAAGGTGCTCCTCGTCGGCCGCCACCCCGGCTTCGAGGAGACCGCCCAGCGGCTCGGCTTCGACCTGCGCCTGCTCGAAGCCCCCGAGCTCAAGCAGCGCTACGCGATCGAATCGGCGCCGCTGCTGCTGGTGATCGACCCCGAGGGGGCCCTGCGCTACGCGGGCGGCTACACCTCCCGCAAGCAGGGCCTCGACCCCCAAGACGCGCAAGTGATCGCCGCCTTGGTGGCCGGCCGAGACCCCGCCGAGTTGCCCCTCTACGGCTGCGGCGTGAGCCGCGAGCTCCAGGACCTGCTCGACCCCCTCGGGGTCAAGTACGACTGATCGAAGCGAGCTGTGATGAACAAGCTAAAGCAAGTCCGTGACTTCCTCTGTCTCCCGGGAGACGTGACCGAGTTCGAGGAGAGCTTCTTGCGCCGCCTGAACCGGCTGGCGCTGGGCTTCTTCTGCCTCCACCTCCCGGTGTTCGTCGCGATCGCCTACTTCAACGAGACCGGGGCCCTGGCCGCCGTCGCGCTGACCCTGCTGGCGCTCTTCGGCCCCGCCCTGGCCGTGGCCAAGGTCCGCAACCAGCGCGCCGTCTCGCTGGTGCACGGCTTCAGCTCCATGATCTTCGGCGGCCTGCTGGTCCACTTCGGCCAGGGCCCCGTGCAGATCGAAATGCACTTCTACTTCTTCGCGATGCTCGCGATGCTCTCGGCCTTCGGGAACCCCCTGGTGGTCCTGACCGCGGCCGTGACGGTGACCTTCCACCACCTGCTGCTGTGGATCTACCTGCCCTCGAGCGTGTTCAACTACCAGGCCCCCTTCTGGGTCGTGCTCGTCCACGCGGCCTTCGTGGTGCTCGAGTCGGTCGTGTCCTGCTTCCTGGCGCGCAGCTTCTTCGACAACGTGATCGGCCTCGAGAAGAAGGTCCAGGAGCGGACCCGCGCCCTCGACCAGCGCAACCACGACATGCGCCTGGTGCTCGACAACGTCGATCAGGGCTTCCTCACGATCGACACCGCCGGCGTGCTCTCGCCCGAGCGCTCGGCGGCCGTCGACGTCTGGCTGGGCGCCCCCAGCGAGGCCCAGGGCTTCGCGGAGTATCTGAGCCGCGTCGACGAGAGGGTCGGCATGAGCTTCGAGCTGGGCTGGGAACAGGTCGTCGACGGCTTCCTCCCCCTCGACGTCGCGCTCGACCAGCTCCCGCACGAGCTGCGCGCCAAAGGCCGCGTGCTCGAGATTGGCTACACCCCGATCACGATCGAGGGCGAGCTGCAGAAAATGCTCGTCGTGATCTCGGACGTGACCGCGACCCGCGAGCGTCTCCGGCTCGAGGCCGAGCAGCGCGAGACGGCCCAGATCCTGGACCGGGTCATGAGCGACAAGTCGGGCTTCCTCGAGTTCTACGGCGAGGTCGGCGAGCTGGTGCGCAACGTCGCCGGCGAGGTGTTCAGCGAGGACGCGCCGCTCAAGCGCGCCCTGCACACGATCAAGGGCAACTGCATGATCTACGGGCTCGACACGGTGGCCGAGCGCTGCCACGAGCTCGAGAGCCAGCTCGACGAGCGCGGCCAGCGCCCGAGCGAGCTGCAGCGCGAGGACCTCGGCGCCCGCTGGGAGCGCCTGGAGGAGAGCCTGAGCGCGCTCCTCGGTGACCGCGACCGCGAGCTGATCGAGATCGAGGGCGACCACTTCCAGCGCCTGCTGGAGGCGGCGCTGGGGACCGCCAGCCGGGCCGAGCTGGCCAACATGATCGCGAGCCTCAAGCTCGAGCCGACCTCCTCGCGGCTGCGCCGCGTGGCCGAGCAGGCGCGCCGGATCGCCAAGCGGATCGGCCAGGGCGAGATCGGGATCGAGATCGACGACCAGGACCTGCGCCTGGAGCCCTCGCGCTGGTCGGCCTTCTGGTCCGCCTTCATTCACGTGGTCCGCAACGCGGTCGACCACGGCCTCGAGCCGCCGGAGCTGCGGGCCGCGGCGGGCAAGGAGGGCGCGGGCTGCCTGCGCCTCACGACCGCGGTCGTCGACGGCGAGTTCCAGATCGCGGTCAGCGACGACGGACGCGGGATCGACTGGGAGGCGGTCGCCGAGAAGGCGCGCGGACTCGGCCTCCCCGCCGAGACCCACGAGGAGCTCGTGGACGCGCTCTTCGCCGAGGGCCTGAGCACCGCCCAGCGGATCACCGAGACCTCCGGCCGCGGCGTGGGCATGGCGGCGGTCATGGAGGCCGTCGAGGCCCAGGGCGGCCGGGTCGAGGTCGAGAGCGAGGCGGGCCAGGGCACGACCTTCCGCTTCCGCTTCCCGGCCAAGCAAATGGCCCCGCGCCCCGAAGCGCTGCTGCTCGCGGCCTGAGCGGAGGAGGCGCTCAGGGGGGGGCTCGATTATGGGGAGCCCCTCGGCGCTGCCCCTGAGCGCCTCCTCCGCTCAGGTGGAGGGCGTGGCGAGGGGCGGAGGGCGCGGCGGCCGCGGCGCTCGCTTCCCTGGCTCGTCTTATGGGGGCGTGGCGAGGGGCGGAGGGTGCGGCGACCACGGCGCTCGCTTCCCTGGCTCGTCTTGTGTGGGCGTGGCGGTGGTGGAGGGCGCTGCGTCCGCAGCGCTGGCGTCCTGAGCGTAGGATTCGAGGCGTGAGCGAGCCGATCCTGCTCTCCCGCCCCGGCCGCAGCTGGAGCAGCTACCTGATCGTGGCCCAAGACCTGCGGGTGGCCCAGCTCGAGGCCGCCGCCGCCCAGGCCCTGGGCGCGCTCCCGACGGTCGCCCAGGTGCTCGCCGCCGAGGGCGCGCAGGTCGAGCTGCTCGAGCCGGAGCGGATCCAGCTCGCCCGCGTCCGCGCGGGAGGCGGGTTCGAGCTGCGCTGGCGCGCCGACGACGAGCTGACCCGCCTGCGGGTCCAGGGCAGCGACGACGACGCGCGCGCCGCCCTGGAGCGGATCGCCGAGCTAGCGCCCGAGCTCGAGCGCGACGAGGTCCGCGAACGCGCGCTAGCCCCCCTCGGCGCCTGCGCAGGAGCCCTGCTCCTGGCGCTCGCGCTCGCGGCTTTGGGCAACTTCCCCGAGCTGCCAAGTCAGGTCTACCGGCGACACGCCCTGACGAAGGCCGTGCTGGGCTTCCTGATCGCGACCCTCGGCCCGTCCGGCTGCCACCTGGTCGCCGGCCTCCTCGTCGCGGGTGCCCTGGTCTACCTGGCCTGGTGGCTGAAGCACCCGGGGCGCTTTCCCCGCCTGCGCCGCGTCCACCGCGTGGAGCTGGGCGAGTCCTCGACCCTGCTCCGGGAAGCCCGCGAGCGCGGCTGGAAGCCGGAGTAGGCGCAAGGCTAGAACTCCTCCAGATAGCTACCGGGCGGAAAGATCCGATCGAACTCGGCCAGGTAGTCGTGGCGAGAGCGCTGGGCGAGCTGGACGAAGGAACTCCGCGCCCAAGCCACGCTCCAACCCTCAGGCCTGAACATGGCAATCGGCAGGTTGTGGAAGGCGTCTGCGATCTGCGCAATCTCCTCCGGGACTCCCTCGCCCGCGAGCGCACGGATCCTGCAGAACCCCTCAGCGATCAGCTCGCCAAGCGCCACCCGCTGGGCGTCACTGGGCGGCGGGTCGAACTCCAGCACCTACCCCTCCGGGTCGGCGCCGTCGCCGCTGACGCCGCGCAGCTGGGCCTCGACCAGGGCCGTGCCGTCGACCTTGCCGGTCAGCGGGTCGTTGGGCGCGCTCTTGAGGTGGCGCGGGACCCAGAGGGTGAAGGTCGTGCCGCCGGACTCGCTCGTCAGCTCGAGGCGGCCGCCGAGGTGCTCGCTCAGCGACTGGCAGATCGCGAGCCCGAGGCCCGTGCCGCGGCCGACGGGTTTGGTCGTGTAGAAAGGGTCGAACACGCGGGCCTGGACCTCGGGCGGGATCCCGCGGCCGCTGTCGCGGACGGCGAGGCCGACCTCGCCGCCGCGCTCGAAGAGCGTGACCTCGACGCGCTTGGGCGCCTCGCCCTGCTCGGCGGCGTCGATCGCGTTCTCGACCAGGTTCAGGACGACCTGCTGGAGCGAGCTCTCGTCGCTGGTCAGCTCGAGGCCCTCGTCGGGGAGCTCGCAGACGAGCGCCACCCCGCGCTTGCGGGCGCCGTGCTCGCTGAGGGCCACCGTGCGGCGCACGGCCTCGCTGAAGGAGAAGCGGGCCGGCTCGGCGCCTTCGCTGCGAGCCAGGCCGAGCAGGCGCTTGAGGATGTCCTTGCAGCGGAAGGCCTGCTCCTCGATCGTCCGGAGCGAGTCGCTCAGCTCGTGGTCGTCGCCGAGCTCGTCCCGCAGCTCTTCGGCGTAACCCGCGATCGAGGCCAAGGGGTTGTTGATCTCGTGGGCCACGTTGGCGGCCAGGCGGCCGACGGCGGCCAGCTTCTCGCTGCTGTGCAGGCTCTCGCGGGCGCGCAGCAGCGCGCGGGTCTTGTCCTGGACGAGCTGCTCCAGCTCGCGGCCCCACTGGGCCAGCTCCTCGCGCTGGCGCTGGAGCTCGGCGTTCTTGCGCTCGCGCTCGGCCTGAGCCTGGAGCAGGCTCTGGAACAGGTGGTTGCGGCTGCGAATGATCTCGCCCACCTCGTCGTCGGGCGTGTCCACCTCGTCGATCAGGGCCTGCTCGATGTCCAGGCGCCGCGCCGCGTTGTCGGCGCGAATGATCCGCGCCAGGGGCACGAGCAGCGTGCGACGCAGGTAGCCGAGTGTGATCAGGGCCGTGACCAGGAGCGCGACCGCGCCGGTCGCGAAGGCCACCAGCGCGATGCTCGCGACCTCCTGCTGGACGTCGACCAGGGAAGTCTCGAGGTAGAGCACGCCGCCCAGCCGCTGACCCTGGTCGCTCGGGGGCAGGGGCTCGATCCGCACGATCCGGTCCAGCTCGATCCGGTCCGCGGTCACGAGCGGGTCGCCGGCCAGGGCGGCCGTGACGCCCGCGGGGACCTCGCCCCGCCAGGCGACCTCGCCCGCGCCCAGCAGGCGCCCGTCGCGGGTGAAGCGGCGCGGCTCGGCCTCGGGCAGGAACACCCACACCACCACGTCCGCCCCGGCGGGCGGCGTGAAGGGGGCGTAGAGGGGCGCGTCCGGCGAGGGGCTGCCGCGCTGGCGCAGGAGGGCGTCCACGCTCGCGTCGAGGGAGTCCTCGCTCTCGCTCTGGACCGGGGCCGCCAGGGCGCGGCGCACGGGCTCCTGGACCGAAGCCGCCCAGCGCGAGAGGTGGGCCTCGCGCTCGCCGCGCAGGGACCACCAGAGGAAGGAGGTGAACACAGCCAGCACGACCAGCTCGACCACGAAGAAGGCCAAGCCGAGGACCGTGATCAGGCGGCTGAGGAGGGAGCGACGCTCGCGGCGCCGGGGCTGGGGGCCCGACGCGCTCGCTGGGGCTGCGTCCTCAGCTGCCGGAGGCATGCTCGGGGAGCGCCGCGCGCACTTGCTCGCGGCGCGGGTCGCTGGGGTCCGCCAGGTCCAGGAACTTGCGCAGGTTGGTGCGAGCCTCGATCGTGCGCTCCTCACCGGCGAGCAGGTAGCCGCGCTGAATGTGCAGCTCGGGCTCGTCCGGCGAGGCCTCGAGCGCCTTGTCGAGCAGCTCGAGCGCCTTCTTGGTCTTGCCCGTCTCGGCGTAGATCTTGGCCATGTTGGCGGCGGCCGACCAGGCGCGCGGCTCGAGGTGGAACGCGATCTCGTAGTGGCGCAGGGCCACGTCGAACTTGCCGAAGCGCTCGGCCAGCAAGGCGTAGTTGAAGCGGCTGCGCCAGTCCTCGGGGTCGAGCTTGATCGCGCGCTCGTAGGCCTGCTTGGCCTTGGTCAGCTGGCTGCGGTCCTTCTCGCCCAGGCGCGCGTAGACCACGCCCAGGGCCTGCCAGGTCGAGACCCGCTCAGGGCGGGCGTCGGCCGCGGCCTCGAGCTGCTCGCGCGCCGGCTCGAGCTGACCCGTCTCGATCAGGGCGATCCCGAGGTTCGCGCGGAAGCCGGGGTCGTCCCGCCCCGCCAGGGCGCGCTGGTGGAACGCGACCGCCATGTGCGGGTCGCCCGCCCGGCGCGCCAGGCGCCCGAGCCCGTCCAGGGCCGCGGGGGCGAGGGGGCCGTTGTAGGCGACCAGGCGCTCGTAGTCGCTGGTGGCGCCGCTCGAGTCGCCGAGGCGCTCGCGGGCCTGGGCGCGGCCGAGGCGAGCCGGCTCGTGGTTGGGGTCCTTCGCGAGCGCCTTGGTGTAGAGCGCGTGGCTCTGGGCCGGGCGCCGCGAGACGTCGAGGTTGGCCAGGTTGGTCAGGACGTTGGGGTCCTCGGGGGCGACGCGCAGGCCCTGCTGGAGGGTCCGGCGGGCCTCGTCGCGCTGGCCCTCGGCCAGATGCAGCAGGGCCAGGTTGTTCCAAGGGCGCGGGTCCTGCGGCGTCAGCTCGGTGGCGCGCTCGTAGCTCGCGCGGGCGGCGCCGCCGTCCCCCGCCGCGCTGTGCGCGCGGCCGAGCAGGAAGTGCACGTGGCCGTCCTCGGGCAGCTCCTGGGCCAGGGCCGCGAGCACGCGCAGGGCCGAGGCCGGGTCGCCGGCCTCGAGGTGGGACTCGGCCTCCTCGCGCAGGTTGCGCAGGCGCTCGAGCAGCCCCGGCTCGTCCTCCTCGCTGCCGACG
>CALDQK010001210.1 GCA_937911525.1 uncultured bacterium | reverse complement strand
CTCGGCGCCTGCCTCTTCGAGCAGGCGCAGGAAGCGCTCCCCTGGCTCCGCTGGGGTGTGCACCGCGAGCAGCCGACCCTCGAGGGCCTCAGCGACCCGGCGCGCGACCTCCAGCCCATCGCTCAGGAAGGCCCAGGCAGCCTCAGCGGCGACCTCGGGGCCGAGCTCTCCGGCCAGGCGCGTCTTGCTGAACCCGGGGCGCGGCTCCTTGCAGAACAGACAGATCCGGGGTCGGCTTGGACTGAAGCTCATCTTGACAGTCGCCCTGTCGCTCCTAGAATGCGCGGCCAATCGACGTCTAGCAGCAATCTCTGCTGGCCGTTCGGATCTCCCCGGGATCCGCGGCCGTTTTTTTTTGCCCGTTACGTGCGCGGGTCACGCTGCAGACGCTCGAAGCAGAGACAAGATACAGGGAGCGCCCAAATGATCGGTGGCATGAAGGGGAGCGACATTCTGCGCCTCGTCGACGCGATGCATCGCGAGAAGGGCGTGGACAAGGAGATCATCTTCAGCGGGATCGAAGCCGCCCTCCTCTCGGCCGCCAAGAAGAAGCTCGGCATGGAGCGCGAGATCGTCATCGAGATCGACCGCGGCACCGGCAACATCACGGCTCTCGATGGCGAAACGCCGATCACCGACCTCGAGCAGCTGGGCCGGATCGCGGCCCTGACCGCGAAGCAGGTCATGATCCAGAAGATCCGCGAGGCCGAGCGCGACGTCGTCTACGACGAGTACATCCGCCGCGTCGGGACCCTGATCACCGGCACCGTCCAGCGCTACGACCGCCCCAACGTGATCGTCAGCCTGGGCAAGGCCGAGGGGATCATCCCCTGGCGCGAGCAGGCCCCGGGCGAGACCTACAACCCTGGTGAGCGGATCAAGTGCCTCGTGCTCGAGGTCAAGAAGGTCGGCCAGCGCGTGCGGATCGTGCTCTCGCGCGCCCACCCCGACCTGCTGCGCCACCTCTTCGAGCTCGAGGTCCCCGAGATCGCCGAGCGAATCATCGAGATCAAGGACCTGGCCCGCGACGCTGGCCACCGGAGCAAGGTCGCGGTCCAGTCCATCGACCACAAGGTCGACTGCGTGGGCGCCTGCGTCGGTATCCGTGGCTCGCGCATCAAGAACATCGTCGACGAGCTCAACGGCGAGAAGATCGACATCGTGCGCTGGAACGAGTCGCAGGAGGTCTACATCATGAACTCCATGAAGCCGGCCGTGGTCAACGCCATCGAGCTCGACTACGAGACGAAGCTGGCCAAGGTCTTCGTGGAGGAGGACCAGCTCTCGCTCGCGATCGGCCGCCGCGGCCAGAACGTGCGGCTCGCGTCGCGCCTGACCGGCTGGGCGATCGACCTCGTGACGGGCACGCCCGAGGCCTACGAGGAGCGCTTCCAGGTCGAGCACGACGCCAAGAAGGAGCGTCCGCCCGTCAAGGAGGACGCGGCCGCGGCCGCGGCCGCGGTCCTGCCGGATGGGCCCTCGGAAGAGGGCGAGGCCCTCGCCAAGGAGGGCGCTGAGGGGGCTGCGGACGACGAGGCCGAAGAGGCCGAGGCGGCCGAGGCGACCGAGGGTGACGCTTCCGACGACACCTCCGAGCCGGACGCCGCGTCCTAGCTGGGGAAGGATCCGCCCCTCAGAGCTTTTCGGGGACTTTGAGGGGTGCGCCAGGTTTCGCTTGCCGTTAGGCTCCCCGTCCTCGCGAACAAAGGAGTAGCGAACTCGCTGCATGAAGGTCCGTCTCTATCACCTCGCTGCGGAGTGGGAACTCCCCGCCACCGCAATCCTTGAGACCCTGCACGAAGCAGGGCACCGCGATCTCAAGAACCAGTTCGTCGAAATCGACGAGCACGACATCCTCGGTCTGAAGGACCTCCTCTACGACGCCGGACACTTCGGCGACGAGGACGAGGGCGATGAGGCTGAGGGCATCGAGGCGACCGAGATCGAGGGTGAGGACGCCGAGACGACCGAGACCAGCGAGGACGCCACCGAGGGCGAGAGCGGGGAAGCCGAGGCTGCGGCCGAGAGCGACACCGCGACCGCCACTGCTGAGCCCGAAGAGGGGACCGCCGCCCAGACGGAGGACCCGCCCAAGGAGCCCAGCGCAGAGAAGCCTGCCCTAGCCGAGGCGCCCGAGACCAAGCCGGTCGAGGAGCCCCAGGCGGCGGCGGAGCCCAAGGCCGAAGAGACCAAGCCGGTCGAGGCCAAGCAGGAGCCCCAGACGACCACTGAGACCAAGAAGAGCGAGCCGGCCAAGCCGGCGAAGCCGGCCAAGCCCAAGCCGCCCAAGAAGCCGGCGAAGAAGTCGCTGATTCCGGGCGCCCCCGCGGGCGTCGCGGCCGGCTTCCGGGGCTTCGCGCCTGGCTTCGACCCCAACGCTCGGCGTTCGCGTCGCACCAGCAGCCGCGGAGGCAGCGAGGGCGGCGAGGACTCGGGCGCTCGCGGAGCCCGGGGAGCCAACGGGCGCGTCGAGATGGTCAGCGGACCGATCGACCCCAACGCCCGCAAGCGCGCCGGCGCCCGCGGCGCCGCCGCCTCGGCCAACAAGCGCCAGCGCACCGCGGCGCGTCGCCCAGGCGCCCACGGCGGCCAGGGTCGCGGTCGTCGCCTCGAGCGGCGCATGCAGGAGATGGACCGCTGGCGCAAGGCGTCGCGCAAGCCGCGCCGGCCCAAGTCCCGCAGCTCCAAGCACGTCGTCCGCCCGGACGCCGTCTCGATTCAGCAGCCGATCAGCCTCAAGGACCTCTCGGCCGAGCTGGCGATCCGCGTCAACGAGCTGATCGCGTTCCTCATGCGTAACCGCATGATGATCAACGTCAATCAGCCAGTCCCCAAGGACGCGATCGAGATGATCGGGCTGAACTGGAACATCGACATCAAGGTCCTCGACGAGATCCTCGCCGAGGACACCGTGACCGAGATGGACCAGGAGGAGGACGTCGACAAGGACCTCGAGCCGCGCAAGCCGGTCGTGGCCGTCCTCGGCCACGTCGACCACGGCAAGACCAGCCTGCTCGACTACATCCGCTCGACCAAGAAGAAGCAGGTCAAGGTCGCCGCGGGCGAGGCGGGTGGAATCACCCAGCACATCGGCGCCTACGTCGCCACGCACAACGGCAAGGACATCACCTTCATCGACACTCCGGGCCACGCCGCGTTCACCGAGATGCGCGCCCGCGGCGCGAACGTGACCGACATGGTCCTGCTGGTGGTGGCGGCCGACGACGGCGTCATGCCTCAGACCAAGGAGGCGATCCAGCACGCCCAGGCCGCCAACGTCCAGATCCTGGTCGCGGCCAACAAGATCGACAAGAAGGGCGTGACCAAGGACAAGGTCCTGACGGGTCTCAGCCAGATCGACGGCATGCTCCCCTCGGAGTATGGCGGCGAGATCGACGTGATCCCCTGCTCGGCCCACACCGGCCAGGGCGTCGACGATCTGCTCGAGAACGTGCTGACCTACGCCGAGGTGCTCGAGCTCAAGGCCAACCCCAAGAAGGCCGCGCGCGGCACGGTCCTCGAGGCCAAGAAGACCGAGGGTCGCGGAATCCTGGTCACGCTCCTGGTCGAGGACGGCACCCTCAAGAAGGGCGACACGATCGTGTGCGGCAAGACGGGCGGCAAGATCCGTCGCATGAACGACGACATGGGCAAGCAGCTCAAGAAGGCTGGCCCCGCGACGCCGGTCGAGGTCGTCGGCATCGACGACGTGCCCGAGGCGGGTGACCGCTTCTACGTCGTGACCGACAAGGAGGCCAAGAACATCGTCGCCGAGCGCAAGGAGAAGGCGCTCAAGGAGAAGGCGAGCACGGGTCTCGACCACATTCCCACCAGCCAGGCCGAGATCTGGGACCTGATGCGGGAGGCCGAGAAGAAGGAAGTCCTCGTCGTGCTCAAGGCCGACGTCTCGGGCTCGCTGCAGGTGCTCAAGCGCGAGCTGAGCAACCTGACGACCGACGAGGTCAAGTGCCGCGTGATCCGCGACGGCGTCGGCGGGATCAGCCAGGCCGACGTCCTGCTCGCGGCCGCTTCGGAGGCCGTGGTGATCGGGTTCGGCGTCACCGCCGACAACCAGGCCCGCAAGGTCGCCAAGATGCGCGACGTGCACATCCACACGCACCGCGTGATCTACGAGCTCCTCGACGGCGTGAAGGAGATCATGGCCGGCCAGCTGGACCCGGACGAGGTCGAGCACGTGATCGGCTCGGTGTCGGTGCGCAAGGTGTTCAAGAGCAGCAAGGTGGGCAACATCGCCGGCTGCTTCGTGGACGACGGAATCGTCAAGCGCAACGCCCAGATCCGCCTGGCCCGCGACGGGATCATCCTCTGGCAGGGTCCCATGGACAGCCTGCGCCGCTTCAGCGAGGACGTGAAGGAAGTTCGCGAGAACTTCGAGTGCGGTATCAAGCTGCGCGGCTACGAGGACGTCCGCGAGGGCGACGTGTTCGAGGTCGTCGAGATCGAAGAGGTCGCGCGCACCCTGGACTGAGGTGTTTGGGGGGCTGCTCCCCCCAAGCCCCCATCTTCGGGCCCAGAAACGACTCGGTGATCGTGTGCTGCGTGGCTGCGAATGGACGAGGTCCTTGGTAGCTGTGACGCACCCGATCACCTAACGTCGTTTCTTCTCATGTGTACTGGCTGGCCCCAACCAACTGATCACGGTGCCGGTTGGCTCCAAGTCAACTGATCGTCTCGCTGTGAGCAGCGCTTAGGGGAGTCCGACGTGTCGATTCGAGTCGAGCGCGTTCGCAAGAAGATCCGCTTCCTGGTCGCCAACGTCCTGCAGCGAGAGCTGAAGGACCCGCGCAAGGGGTTCATTACGGTCACGCGCGTCGACCTCAGCCCCGACTTCAGCCGCTGCATCGTGCACGTCTCGGTGCTCGGTGAGCCGGGTGACGTCAGCAAGACGATGCACATGCTCGAGGACGCGCGCGGCTTCGTGCAGACCCGGGTCGCGGCGGGGCTCGAGACCCGCACCACGCCTCACCTGACCTGGGAGCTCGACAAGGGCGCCCAGCGCTCGGTGGAGGTCTCGGCGCTCCTCAACGAGCTGGCCGAGGAGCGCGCGGAGCGCGAGGCGCGCCAAGCCGTCGCCGAAGGCGAGGATGGCGAAGGCGCCGAAGATGGTGCCGTGGACGACGACGCGCCCGCAGGCGACGCCTAAGTCCTTTTCCGACAATCCCGTAGGCCCCTGTCAGGCCGGTTGACCGATGTGGCACGCCCGGAGGGCGTGACTCCGAATCGGCTCGACTTAGGCCGCGGGTCTGGCGTGTGCGTTTGGCTCGGTCCCCTTCTATGACGCGTACAGGGTGGCGTCCGGCCTGCGTTGGGCCGGACGCCACCCAAACTCGCGCAACTTGGTGAGAAGGGCAGATCACGAGCCAACCCGAGCTTCTGGGGCGCACATGACGACTACCTCCCACCGCCAGACCTCCCGTCGCTGGCGAGCGAGCTTGCTCCTGCTGGGGCTGACCGGCCTCCTCGGCACTGGCTGCTCCGGCCTCCGCTACGAAGACGACGACACCCTCTGGGCAGAGAGCAACGACCGCTTCGACAGCGGCCAATACGAGGACTCGATCGAGTACTACGACGAGATCCTGCGCCGCGACGAGGAGGAGGCCCGTGCGCTGCTCCGCCGCGCGATCGCTCACGAGCGCACGGGCGAGACCAGCCAGGCCCTGCGCGACTACGCGCGGGCCGGAGAGCTGGGCGAGTCGCGCGGCTGGCTCTACCGGGCCAACCTGAACATCAAGACCGGCGCGCTGGGCGAGGCCGAGCAGGACCTGACGCGGGTCCGCAACGCCAACCTCGACAACCGCGATCAGGTCGTGCAGCTGACGCTGGTCGGGACGCTACGCCTCAAGCAGGGCCAGACCCAAATGGCGGCCCAGAGCCTCGAGCGCGCGACCGACCTCGGCAAGGGCTACAACGACGCCGACACCCGGCGCCACCTGGCCAACGCCCACTACAACGCGTCGGACGCCTACTACAAGCTGGGCGACTTCAGCCGCGCCTACGACCACATGCTCAGCTACGCGAGCACGAGCGGACCGGCGCCCACCAGCGAGCAGGAGCTGCTCGAGACCCCTGCGGGTCACCTCAGCGGCCGCGACAACTTCATGCTCGGGCTGCTGGCCTACCTGAATCACGACTACGAAGCGGCTGAGATCCACTTCTCCCGGGCCGACCCGGAGCTGGTGGCCGAGGCGCGCAAGGAGCTGGACGACCCGACCCTTGGCTCGGGCGCGCCGGCGGGAGGTGTCAAGTGAAGCGGATCTCGCTCTTCGCCCTGGCCATTGGCGGCTTGCTGGTCGCCCCGGCCTTCGCTCAAGAGACGGAGAATCGGGGCCGCCGCGGCGGCACGATCGACGTCGTCCCTCCCCCCGACTGGTCGATCCGCAAGGAGGTCGACCGGCTCGACACCTCCATGCAGGAATACAACGCCCTGATCAAGTCGCTCAGCTCTGCGAGCAGCGAGCTGAGCAAGGCCTTCCAGGCCTACCTCAAGGACCCCAAGAACGAGGTCCTGGCCAGCTCGGTTGAGAAGAAGATGGCCCTCTACGCCAAGCGCGTCATGGCCGACTTCGACGACATCGTGGCCGACCAGGACGTGCTCGGGAGCAACTTCCGCGAGCTGCAGCGCAAGCTGGTCGACTTCTCGGGGCACCTCGGCACCCAGGCCAAGGGCTTCGACGTCAAGCTGCAGGGCTACCGCGGCAAGGCTCGTGAGCACGAGAAGAAGCTCAAGGAGATGGCCGTCCGCCTCAAGGAGGACCCGCCCGCCGACGAGGACGAGCTGCGCCTGCTCAAGCGCGAGTTCGCCCGTGAGCTGCGCCGCTACAACCTGCAGGGGCGCTACGTCCGCGGTTATCAGACCCGCTTCAAGAGCTACCTCGCCCTGCAGAAGAACATGAAGACGCTCGCAGGGATGTTCGTGGGCTTGCACGACAAGTTCAACGAGATGATCGAGAACCTCGAGAACGAGCGGCAGTACCTGCACGACTCGCTCCGCCTCCAGGCCGACACCCTGCGGATCAAGCAGATCGTGCGGCAGGGCTTCCTCGGCTCGGAGAAGGCGATCGGCAACGTGGCCGACAAGCTGGCCAACCTCTACATCAAGGTCGACGCCTTCTCGCAGGTCCACGAGCGGATCAACAGCGACCTCAACGCCTTCGTGCAGTCGCAGGGCGCGCTGACCGACGTGACCAAGCGGATCAACGCCATCGGCGCCGGCGCGGGCCCGATCGGGGACCTCAGCCAGGACCTCGATAAGGCGATCGACCTCTTCTACAACGAGAAGGACGGCCTCGACGACGACAAGCTCGTGATCGAGAAGCTGCGGGCCGAGAAGGCCGCCGAGAAGGTGGCCGCCGAGGAGGCGGCGAAGAAGGCCGCGCAGGCGCGGAAGAGCGCGCCCGAGGCCGCCCCTCAGCCGGCTCCCGAGCGGACCGCGCCGGAGGCCGCCCCTCAGCCGGCTCCGGACCGGCCCGCCCCGCGGCGCAGCGTGCGCAAGAAGCCCGCTTCGCCGGCCCCGACCAAGCCCAAGACCGCGACCTCCGGCAAGCTCGTTCCGCTCCCCGAGCGGGAGCCCCTGCCTGAGACCCCCGAGAGCGAGTAGGAGCGTTTCCCATGCGACAGCACACCACCACCCTCTTGCTGAGCTCCCTGGTCGCGAGCGTCCTCTGCGGCGCGCCGGTCCTCGCTCAGGACGCCCCGCCCGCCGACGACGGCTGGATCGACGAGTCGAGCGATCCCCTCGCGCCGGACAAGGCCCCGCCCGCTCCGCCCGCGGCGGAGATGACCCCCGCCGAGCAGAAGAAGCGCGAGCGGACGATCGACAAGAACTACTCCGACGCGCAGAAGACCTATCAGGAGATCCTCACCGCAGACCCCACCGATCCCCTCGAGCGGCGGATCAAGAACAACGAGCGGATCGTGGGCGAGTACACGAAGCGGATCCGCGACGCGGCGCAGGGGCGCCGCCAGGGCCAGGTCGAGCTCTACAACCGGACCTTCTACCTCAAGCAGCAGCTCGACAAGAAGCAGATCACCCCTGAGGTGTATCGCAAGCTGATCGCCGAGCAGGAGCAGAAGTTCCAGCAGCTGAACGAGGTCTCCAAGCGGAACCTGGTCGCGTGGCAGCAGGAGGTCGATCAGGCGCGCAAGCGGCTGGAGGACCTGCGCGCGCAGAAGCGCCTGCTCGAGGCCCAGCGCCCGCGCGAGCGGCGCACCCGCAAGCGCAAGGGCGCCAAGGGCGAGCCGGGCGCGGCGCCGGGGCCGCAGCTCTTCGGGCGGCTGCGCACGCGCCTCGACCGCCTGGCCAAGTATCAGACCCGCCACACGCTGGACGGCGTTCACCCTCGGACCTTGGGCTCGCCCATGATCCAGGAACGTCCGGCTGAGGACTAGCGCCTGCCGTGATCTACGAGTTCATCCAGCAAGGCGGGCCGTGGATGTATCCGATCCTGGGCGTGTCGGTGGTGGGGCTGACCTTCATCTTCGAGCGCGCCTGGTTCTGGTTCCGCCTCTGGCTGGCCCAGGACGGGCGCCTGCGGCGGCGGCTGCTCC
>CALDQK010001209.1 GCA_937911525.1 uncultured bacterium | reverse complement strand
GAGGCCGCCGCCGATCACGTCGTCGAGGGTCAGCAGCAGGTGGTGGACGGTCAGGGTCCCGCCCACGTTGTCGTGGGCGCGGACGGCGTCGAGGCCGGCGCGGGTGCTCACGTGCTCGAGCACGATCTTGAGCTGGGGGAAGTCGCGCACGATCCCGGGCAGGAGCTCCTCGACGAAACGGGTCTCGCGGTCCATGCAGAAGGCGTCGGGGTGCTCGCCGTGGAGGCAGAGCACGAGGCCCAGCTCTTCCATCGCGCCGAAGGCAGGCTTCAGGGCGCTGAGGTCGCTCCAGCCGTCCTCGGAGTTGGTCGTCACGCCCTGGGGGTAGAGCTTGCCGGCGATCACGCCGGCCTCCTTGGCGCCGGCCAGGACCTCGTGGTTGGTCTCGGGGAAGAGCTTGACGGTCATCAGCGGCTCGAAGCCGGTGCCGGCGGTGACCTCCTCGATCCGGCCGCGGTAGGCGGCGGCGTCAGCGCCGGTCCGTACTGGCGGGGTCAGGTTGGGCATCACGAGCGCGGGGGCGAAGTGGCGAGCCGTGTCGGGGGCCACGGCGGCCATGAGCTCGCCGTCGCGCAGGTGCACGTGCCAGTCGTCGGGGCGGCGGAGGGTGATCGTCTCGCTCATGGAGCCTCCCAGGGGTGGGCGCCAACTCTATCGAGGGGGCCTCTCCCCAGGTAGGGCTCCTTTACAGGACCAAGCTGCCTTGTCCCCGAACCACGTCACCGAGGGACTTAGGGCGGGAACGAGAGATGCAACCCGCCCGACATGCGGACCCTCTCTTGCTCCCTGGCCCTCACGCTCCTGCTGCTCGCGCTCCAGCCGCAGGCTCGCGCGGACGAACTCCCCAGCGACGAGGCGATCAGCCGCGCGATCAAGCGGGGTCGGGCCTTCCTGCTGCGGGACCAGACTGGCAGGACCCCCGAAGCGGGCCTGGCGGCCTTCGCGCTGCTCCGCAGCGGGGTCCCGGCCGGTCGGCTCCAGAACCTGCTCGGGACGCTTCAGCGCAAGCCCATGCGCGGGGTCTACGAGGCGGGCGTCTATGCCCTGGCGCTCGAAGCCATGGCCCTCGAGGCCAAGGACCCCGACTTCCCCTGGCGCACCCGGGTGCGCAAGCCCTGCCCGCCGCAGGCGCGCAACGAGCTGAAGCGGGTCGTCCGCTTCTTGCTCCGCGCCGAAGGAAAGGTCCTGCGCGGGTCCTGGGCCTACAACGTCCCGGCCCCTCGGGCTCGGCACTACGACAACTCGAACACCCAGTTCGCGGTCTACGGGCTGGCCGCCGCCTCTCGCTCCGGGGTCGAGGTCGACCCCGAGGTGTGGGAGCGGATCCTCGCCCACTGGCTGCGCGACCTCGGCCCGACCAAGGACGAGGTCGAGCTGCAGCTCGAGCACGGCGCCTTCTCCCCCTTCGCCAAGCCGAAGGAGGAGCAGAAGCCGAAGGACGAGCCCAAGGAGGGGACGCGCGAGCGCGAGGGAGCTGGGGACGCCACCCAGCAGAAGAAGGTCAAGCAGAAGGAGACCGTCCTGGCCGCGGGCTGGGACTACTGCCGCTACAAGGACGACTCGGTGGTGATGCCCTACACCGCCATGACCGGCGCGGGGGTCAGCTCGCTGGCCTACGTCCTCGAGCGGGTGCGCGCGCTCGAGCTGCCCGCCTCGCCCCTCCACGCCCAGGCCGAGCAGGCCGCGCGCGGCGGCCTGGCCTGGCTGCAACACCACCTGAAGGACGCGCTCGCGCCCGGCGGCGACGGCATGACCCGCGCCTTCCCCTACTACGCCCTCTGGAGCCTCGAGAAGGGCTTCGACTCGACCCACGTCCAGCGAGTCGCCCAGCAGGACTGGTGGCGCCTGGGCGCGCGCTGGCTGCTCGAGAAGCAAGAGCAGGACGGGTCCTGGCAGATCGAGAGCGACGTGCGCGGCCCCTCCCTGGTGCGCGCGCGGACCTGCTTCGCGCTGCTCTTCCTGTCCCGCGCCACCCTGCCGGCCGCGGGCGCTACTCAGGAGGTGATCGCGGTCGAGAAGCGGGCCGGCCCCAAGCCGGCAGTCGTCGCCAAGCGGGACCAGCGCCAGCGCACGGGCGCCGCGGAGCGGACCTGGGACCGCGTGACCCTCGCGGACGGGCGCACGGTCGCGCTCGGTCAGACGCTCGAGATCCTCGCCCAGACGGAGGACCGCAAGCAGCGGCGCGAGCTGCTGGCCGAGGTCAAGGAGGCCTGGGAGCGCCTGGCGCCCGAGTGGCAGGCCGGCTTGCTGCCCTTGGTCCGCAAGGTCGGCGCGACCAAGGGCGGCACCCGACGCGACTGGGCCAAGCGCGCCGTGCGGGACCTGGCGCCCAAGCGCCGCGACCGCGAAGCGCTCGAGCAGCGGCTGGCGGAGTGGGAGCGCCTGGAGCTCGCGGCCCGCGACGGTCGCCTCGACGAGCTGCCCCACGCGCTCGAGGTCGCGCTCCAGGCGGACGTGCCCTGGCGCGAGCGTGCGCCGGTGTGGCTGCGCTTGCGCGCGCTGCGGACCGTCGCTGAGCTGCGCGGCTTCGAGCACGCCGCGGGGCTGCTGCCGATCTTCGCCGGCAAGACGCCGCTCGAGCTGCGCACCCGCGCGCGCGAGGTCCTGGCGGGCCTCTTCCCCGAGACCAAGGACCTCCCGCCGCCGCCCGCCTACGCCTGGACCGCCTGGGCCGAGGACCTGGAGCCGCCCGCCGCCGACGTGCTCCTGCGCCGCGACCTCGACCTCTACCTGCGCGGCGGCGAAGGCACGCGCGACGCTCTGCTCGAGCGCCGCGGCGCCGCCTTCCTGCTGGCCCGCGGGCTGTTACCCGACCTGGGCAAGGAGCAACTGGCGCGCGCCAAGGAGCTGCTGGCGCTGCTCGACCCGCCAGCCCAGGTCGTCGACGCCAAGCAGTGAGCCGCGCTCGCCGCGCTCGGCGCTGGCGCCCTCCCTCCTCAGCGGCGAGGCTCTAACCATGCGACGGCGCGACCTGGTCCTCCTGCTCTACGCAGCCCTCTTCGTGGCCGGCTACGCGGGCTGGACCCGACCCGCCCGCCCCAGCCTGGACTCCAGCGCGAGCGCCAGCGCGCTCAGCTCACGCAGCAACATCCACGCGCGGGACTACGTCGGGCCCCAGGCCTGCGCCGAGTGCCACGTCGAGAAGCACCGCGCCTGGCGGACTCACCCGCACAGCCGCATGAACCTCGACGCCAGCGCCGAGAGCGTGGTCGGCGACTTCTCGGGGCGCGAGCTGAGCTACGCCGGCCGGCGCGTGCGCTTCCACCAGGACCAGGGCGCCTACTTCATGACCCTCGTCTCGGGCGAGGTCACGCGCCGCTACCGGGTCACGCGCACCATCGGCTCGCGCTTCACCCAGATGTACGCCGGCGTGCTGGTCGAGGGGCCCGAGCCGCCTGGCGACCCGGCCTACGAGCGCGAGGGCAAGCTGCCCTTCGGCTGGTGGATCTCGCGGCAGGCCTGGTATCCCGAGCCCTACTTCGACTCGGACTGTCCGCCCGAATACGACGAGCGGGGCCGGCTCTCGCTGCCCCCCGAGCTGGCGCACCAGACGAGCTGGAGCGCCAACTGCATCTACTGCCACAACACCTACGCCTACGAGGAGCGCCTGCGCGAAGCCGGCACCCAGGGCTTCCCCGCGCGCGACCTGCGCCTGCGCGAGGAGCAGGTCGGCGAAGACGCCAGCCCCGGCCTCGACCCCAGCGAGCTGGTCACGCTCGGGATCAGCTGCGAGAGCTGTCACTTCGGCGGCCGCGAGCACGCCCAGCTCGGGCGGCCGATCTCCTTCCTCCCCCAGAGCGAGGCGCTGGAGTTCCGCCCCGCCGGAGGGTTGGGCGCCGGCGAGCTGAGCGCGCCGCGCCGCTCGGCCTACGCGATCAACTCGATCTGCAACCAGTGCCACTACTCGCAGGGGGTCAGCCCCTACCCCAACGGCGCGGGGATCTGGAACTCGCGCGAGGCGGTCGACCTGCTCGGCGGCGCTTGCCAGGGCGAGCTCAAGTGCACCGACTGCCACGACCCGCACCAGCCGGGGCCGCCCGGCGGGGGGCCCGACCAGCCCGCCCACGTGGCCGCCTGCCTCGAGTGCCACCAGGAGCTCGCGACGCCGGCCCGCCAGGAGGAGCACGGCCAGCACTCGCTCGGAGCCGGGGTCAGCTGCCTCGACTGCCACATGCCGCGGATCGTCCAGGGGCTCGAGGCCGTGGTCCGCACGCACCGCGTCTCCTCGCCGGGGGACCCGCGCATGATCGAGGCCGGCGCCCCCAACGCCTGCAACCTCTGCCACCTCGACCGCTCGATCGCCTGGACGGCGAGCGCCCTGGAGCTGGGCTGGGGGCGGCGCGTCAGCCCGCCCGCGGCCGCCTACGCGGGGCGCCTCGACGCGCCGGTCGGCCAGGTGTGGCTGGCCTCGTCCACGGCGATCCACCGCCTGGTGGGCGCGGACGCCTATTCGCGCTCCCCCCTCGGGCGGCGCGAGCTGCCGCGCCTGATCCGCGCCCTCGACGACCCGATGGCGGTCAACCGCGTGTTCGCCCAGTTCTCGCTCGAGCGCGTCCTCGGGCGGCGCCTCAGCGAGGCGGAGCTGAGCCCCCTCGCCTCGCCCGCGCGTCGGCGCGCCCAGCTGCGGGAGCTCCTCGCCCGCGCCGAGCGGGGGGAGCTGCTGCCAAACTAGGCCCTCCCTGAGCTCCCTGACGGCTGCCTAGACGATCGGCTCTTCGCCCGAGAGCTTGCCGTAGTGCTCCAGGCAGGCCTGGCAGCTGCCGTCCGCGTCGACCCAGTGCGGGTTGTGCTGGCGAATCGTGGCCAGGAGCTGCTGCTCGATCTGATGGTGAAGCGAGTCGGTGCGCTTGCCGCAGAGCGGGCAGGTCGGCTGCTCGGACATGGGTGACTCCTCGGTTCGCCACGAGCCTAGCCGAGGCCCACACGCGAAAGGGGCGCGCCGGCGGCGCGCCCCCTTGGCTCGAAGCACGAGCGCGATCGCTAGTGAACGCTCTCGGAGGCAGAGTTCTTGGTGCCCCGGCGACCCTTGAAGCCGCCCTTGGGGCCCTTGCTCTTCCACTGCGGCTTGCCGCCCTTGTGGGGCCGCTTGCCGCCGCCCTCGTAGCCGCCGCGCGACTTGCGGTCCTCCGAGCTGCCGCGGGGCTTGCGGTCGTCGTAGCTGCGGGGCTTGCGGTCGTCGTAGCTGCCGCGGGGCTTGCGGTCGTCGTAGCTGCGGGGCTTGCGGTCGTCGCGACGCTTGAAGGGGCGACGCTCGCGGCGGTCGCCGCGCTCCTCGCGCTCCTCGTCGCGGCCGCGACCCTGGCCGCTGTCCTCGCCCTCGGGGTGGGCCAGGCGAGGCTGGATCTCGCGGCCGCCCATCTGGGTGCCGTCGAGGGACTCGAGCACCTTGTCGACGTGCTCAGCCTCGATCGCGACGAAGCTGACGCGGTCCAGGATCCGGATCGAGCCGACCACCGAGCCGGGCAGCCCGGTCTCGCCCGCGATCGCGCCGACGATGTTGCCGGGGCGGACGCGGTTGCGGAAGCCGACCGGGATCACGATCTCGACCTCGTCCTTGTTGCTCCGCTCGCGACGGTTCTCGCGCGGCGATCGGCTCCCCTCGCGCTGACGCGGCTCGCGCTCGTCGCGCTCGTCGCGCTCGCGGCGCTCCCGCTTCTTGCGGGGCGGCTCGGGCGGCAGCTCGAGGGGCTCGGGGCCCCAGGCCATGCGGATCGCGGCGGCCGCGACGCGGGCTAGCTCCAGGGCGTCCTCGCCCTGGGTCAGCTCGGTCACGAGCGCGCTCACGTCCTCGCGCTCGTCCTGCGCGATGGCCTTGAGCTTGTCGGCGAAGCGCGCCCGGCGGCGAGCCGTCAGCTCGCGCTCGCTGGGGAGGCGCCAGGGGGTGAACTCGGCGCCGGCCTTGCGCTCGATCGCGCGCACCAGCCCGCGCTCACGCGTGCGCCAGAAGCTGAGCGCGCGCCCTTCGCGCCCGGCCCGGCCCGTGCGGCCGATCCGGTGCACGTAGACCTCGGGGTCGCGGGGGAGGTCGTAGTTGACGACCAGCCCGATGTGGTCGACGTCGAGGCCGCGCGCCGCGACGTCGGTCGCGATCACGATCCGGGTCTTCTCGGCGCGGAGGCGACGCACGACGGCCTCGCGCTGGGCCTGCGTCATGCCGCCGTGGACGCACTCGGCGTCGTAGCCCTCGGCCTGGAGCAGCTCGGCGAGCTCGGTGCAGGCGGTCCGCGTCATGGCGAACACCAGCACGGTCTCGCCCTCCTCGAGCTTGAGCAGGCGCATCAGCGCGGTCTGCTTGTCGCGCATCCCCTTGACGCGCAGGCCGAGCTGCTCGATCCGCTCGACGGCCTTGTTGCTGCCCTTGATCGTGACGTCGACCGGATCGTTCTGGTAGCGATCGGCGATCCGACGGATCGGCTTGGGCATCGTGGCCGAGAAGAGGGCGACCTGCTTCTCCTCGGGCGCCTGGTCGAGGACCTCCTCGACCTCCTCGAGGAAGCCCATGTTGAGCATCTCGTCGGCCTCGTCGAGGCCGAAGAAGGTCACGCCGCTCAGGTCGAGCTTGCCGTTGGAGAGGTGGTCCTTGACCCGGCCCGGGGTGCCGATCACGACGTGCACGCCGCGGCGCAGGGCCTTGAGCTGGGGGGTGTAGGACTGCCCGCCGTAGACGGCGAGGACCTTGACGCCGAGGTCGGCGCCGTAGTCGCGGACCGACTGGGCGACCTGCTGGGCGAGCTCGCGGGTCGGGGTCAGGACGATCGCCTGGACCTCCGTCCGCTCGAGGTCGAGGCTCGCGATCATCGGCAGCGCGAAGGCCGCCGTCTTGCCGGTGCCCGTCTGCGCCTGGCCGAGCACGTCGCGGCCCTCGAGGAGGCGCGGGATCGCGGCGGCCTGAATCGCGGTCGGCGTCTCGTAGCCGAGCTTGTCCAGGGTCGCACAGATCCGGTGCTCGAGCCCGAGGCTCGCGAAGGTCGGCTCGCTATCCTCGGCCTCGTCGTCCTGGTCCTCGGCCTCGTCGAGGTCGTCGTCGTCCTCGTCGGACAGGTCGTCGTCCTCGTCGTCGGAGAGGTCATCGTCCTCGGCCGTCGAAACCTCGGCCTCGGCCTTCGGGGCCTCGGTCTCGGCCTTCGGGGCCTCGGTCTCGGCCTTCGGGGCCTCGGACTCGGTCTCGGCCTTCGGGGCCTCGGACTCGGTCTCGGCCTTCGGAGCCTCGGTCTCGGCCTTCGGGGCCTCGGTCTCGGCCTTCGGAGCCTCGGTCTCGGTCTTCGGAGCCTCGGTCTCGGTCTCCGGAGCCTCGCTCACGGCCGTCGAAACCTCGCCGCCCTCGAAAATGGGCGCGGTCGAAGTGGAAGCTTGGGGCGTCGCCCCGTTGGGGGACTGCGTCATGGGAACCGTCGTTTTCTGCCCGTGGGAATTCGTCAACCGCACCACAGGCAGAGTGGCGATTGACCCACGCACGAGCAGACGAAAACCCAGTAACCGAACCCAACAGTCCGCCAGCGCGAGCGGCAACCCTAGCGCACGATTGATCCCTCGCCCGAAAGAAAATCCAATTCGCGGCGCCCTCCCTGGCGCCAAGCTCTGGAGTGCGGGACCCTTGCGCCCATGATCAAGAAGTTCGTCGGAGACAAGAAGAGCATCACCGCCAACAGCAGCGACGGCCGGATCTGGCAGGGCCAGCTGTTCCAGTCGGGCCGGGTGACCAAGTTCAGCGAGGCGACCTGGAAAGAGGTCGAGGAGCTGGCCCGCAAGCACGGGATGCGTCCCGCGGACCCCACCCCGTGAGCCCCCTCCACGGCACCTGCGCGCTCCTGGCTGCGCTGCTCCTGGTCGGCTGCGCGAGCGCCCCCGCAGACGAACCCCACGGCGAGCACGCCCACGGCGAGCACGCCCACCGCGAGCGCGCCCACGGCGAGCACGCCCGCGGCGAAGAGCACGGCGAGCACGCCCGCGGCGAAGACCATCAGGACGCCGACAGCGAAGACCACGAGGACACCCACGGCGCCAAGCACGCCCACGGCGACCACGCGACGGTCACGCACCGCTTCGCCGACGCCGAGCGCTGGGCCAAGCGCTTCGAGGACCCCGGGCGCGACGCCTGGCAGCAGCCCGACCGCGTCCTGAAGCACCTGGCCCTCCAGCCAGAGGCCAAGGTGGTCGACATCGGCGCCGCGACCGGCTACTTCCCCGTCCGCTTCGCCAAGGCCCTGCCCAAGGGCACGGTCTACGGCGTCGACGTCGAGCCGACCCTCGTCAACTACCTCAACCTCCGCGCCCACCGCGAGGGGATCGCGAACCTGGTCGCGCTGGTCTGCGCCTACGACGACCCGCGGATCCCCGAGCCCGTGGACCTGGTGTTCATTTGCGACACCTACCACCACGTCGGAGAGCGGGTCCGCTACTTCGGCGCGATCAAGGAGCACCTGCGCGAGGGCGGCCGCCTGGCGGTGGTGGACTTCAAGCAGGGCGAGTTCCCCGTCGGGCCGCCCGACGCGCACAAGCTCCCGGCCGAGAAGGTGATCGCCGAGCTCGAGCAAGCCGGCTATCGGCTCGTCTCGCGCAGCGACG
>CALDQK010001208.1 GCA_937911525.1 uncultured bacterium | reverse complement strand
TCGCGCGCGGTCTCGTCGGGGCACGCGGCGCCAAGCGAGCCGTCTGCGCGTCGCGTCCACTCGGCGGGCTTGGGCGCCGCGCGCGCGGTCTCGCCCTCGTAGGCCTCGATGATCCGCCACACCAGCTCGTGGCGGACGATGTCCTTGGTCGAGAGGCGAATGAAGCCGATCCCCTTGACGCCCTCCAGGATCGCCGAGGCGTGGACCAGGCCCGAGGTCGTCCCCTTGGGCAGGTCGATCTGGGTCACGTCGCCGGTCACGACGATGTGGCTCCGCTCGCCCATGCGCGTCAGGAACATCTTCATCTGCGCGCGGGTCGTGTTCTGCGCCTCGTCGAGGATCACGAAGGCGTTGCTGAGCGTCCGCCCGCGCATGTAAGCCAGCGGCGCGACCTCGATCACCTCGCGCTCCATGTAGCGCTTGACCGTGTCGAAGTCGAGCACGGTGTAGAGCGCGTCGTAGAGCGGGCGCATGTAGGGGTTGACCTTGGCCTGGAAGTCACCTGGGAGGTAGCCCAGGTTCTCGCCCGCCTCGACCGCGGGGCGGCAGAGGATGATCCGCTGCACGTCGCCGGCCTTCAGCCGCTGGACGGCCTGGAGCACGGCCAGGAAGGTCTTGCCCGTGCCGGCCGGCCCGATGGCGAACACCAGCTCGTGCTCGTTCATCAGCTTGACGTAGCGCTGCTGGCCGTCCGTCCGCAGCCGGAAGCCCTCCAGCCGCGTGATCCGGCCCGAGCTGCTGGTCTCGACCCTGGGCAGGCGCGCGCTCTCGCCGCTGGGGTCGCGCTCTTCCGCGCCCAGGGCGTCGCTGACCAGCGCCACCACCTCGTCGGGCGGGAGCTGGCCCGTCTCGCGCAGCTGCTGCTGCATGGCGGAGAGGAGCGCCCGAGCCTCGGCCGCGCGGGGCCCCGAGATCTTGAGCTCCAGGTTGCGGAGCACGAGATCGACCTCGTAGCGGCGGCGAATCAGGCGCAGGTTGTGGTCGCGCGGACCGGAGAGCGCGCGCGCCTCCTCCTGGTCGGCCAGCGAGAGCTCGACTTCACTCACAGGGTGCCTCGCAGGTGGGTCAGCAGGAGCAGCAGGAAGTAGACGGGCGGGGCGCAGATCACGATCGAGTCGATGATGTCGAGCACCCCGCCGAAGCTCGGCAGGAGCGCCGCGGAGTCCTTCACCTCGACGCTGCGCTTGACGAAGCTCTCGATCAGGTCGCCCGAGACCCCGACCAGGGCCAGCAGGATCCCGACGCCCGGCGCGAGGGCCAAGGGCAGGAGCTGCCCGACCGAGGAGAAGGCCGAGAAGGCGCAGGTGATCGCGATCCCGCCGCCGAGGGCTCCCATGAAGCCGGCGACCGTCTTGCCCGGGCTGACGCTCGGCACGAACTTGGTCTTGCCGGTCAGCTTGCCAGCGAAGTAGGCGCAGATGTCGGTGCCCTTGGCGATCGCGATCGTGAAGAAGAAGGCCGCCTCGCCGAGGCGGGGCTGGCTGGGGTCGAGGAAGCGGGCGTCGAGCATGAAGCCGCCCAGCCAGGGCAGGTAGACGAAGCCGAACACCGTCAGGGCCAGCCCGCGCAGGCGCTCTGGGCTGGGCGCCCCGCGCAGGCAGGTGAAGAACACCGCGAACAGGAAGCCCACCACCAGCGGGGCTGAGAGGAGGTGGAAGCGCGGGTCGAGCTCGTGGCCGAGGCCCTTGCTCAGCACGTAGAGCGCGCCTGCGAGCGCGAGGGTCTTGCCCGCGACTGGGGCGAGGTTGCCGGCCATGCGGGCGTACTCGAGCAGGCCGAGGCCCATCAGCACGACCGAGAGCGTGATCGCGCCCCAGCCGTGCCCGCTCCAGTGGTCGAAGTAGACCAGGCCCGTGATCGCCACGATCAGGACCGAGCCGATCCCGATCCGCACGCGAATGTCGTCAGCCACTCGCGCCTCCCTCGTAGTAGGCCAGGGCCTGCTCCCACTTGCCTTGGAACTTGAGCACCTGCTCGGCCAGCTCGCGCACGGCCCCGCGCCCGCCGCCCGCCTGAGCGATCCAGCTCGCGGCCTTGAGCACCTCGGGGTGGGCGTCCCGGGGCGCGGCGCCGAAGCCCACCGCGCGCAGGGGCGGCAGGTCGTTGATGTCGTCGCCCATGTAGGCGACCTGGCTGAGGGGCACGTCGAGCTCGGCGGCTAGCTGCTCGAGGCGCGGGACCTTCTGCTCGACCCCCAGGTGGAGGTGCGTGATCCCGAGGTCTTTGGCGCGGGCGCGCGTGGGCGAGGTGTCGCGCCCCGAGAGGAGGGCCACCTCGATCCCGGCGCGCTGGAGCAGCTTGATCCCCATACCGTCGCGAATGGAGAAGGTCAGCAGCTCGTTGCCTCCCGGGCCGTAGGGGACCTGCGCTCCGGGGGTCAGCACGCCGTCCACGTCCAGCACGACGAGGCGCAGCGCCTTGAGTGTCGCGAGCGCCTCGAGGTCGACGCCCACCCGCTTGGGCAGGGCGGGCGCGCCCTTCCAGGGCGAGGGCGCGGGCGGCGCCAGGAAGGGGCCGACCACCTCGGCCACGGCCTCGGCCCGGTCCATGTGCAGGTGGTGCTCGCCCGGCAGCTCGACCTGCTCGAGCTGGCTGACGCAGTCCACGCGGGCCCCGATCCCCTGCGGGTCGAAGGGGAAGCCCTCGCGGCCACGGACGAGCAGAGTCGGGCAGGCGATCCGGCTCAGGAAGCAGCGCACGTGCTCTTCGCTCACCCGCAGGGGCGAGAAGCCGCGCAGGCGCGGGTCGCTGCTCCACACCACGCCCTCGTCGCTCTCGCGCGTGCCGCGGGCCACGATCAGCTCGGCCGACTCGGGCCCGATCGCGGGGTTGGCCAGGCGGAGCCGCTCGACGGCCGCGGCCCGGTCGGCGTGGGCCCGCGGCCGCTTCTGCTCGCGCTTGCGCTGGCGCACGATCGCGTTGCGCAGGCGAGCGGGGGCGTCCTCGACGGCGCAGCTCAAGGGGCCCAGCCCCTCGATCAGGACCAGGCGGGTGATCCGCTCGGGGAGGGTCCCGGCGAGGAGGCTCGCGATCCCAGCGCCCATGGAGTGGCCCAGGAGCGCGTAGCGCTCCCAGCCGAGCGCCTCGGCCGCGGCGGCCACGTCGACCGTCCAGTCGACGAAGTGGTAGCCGACTCCGGGCGGGCGGTGGTCGCTCTGGCCGTGCCCCGGCAGGTCGAGGGCGACGACGCGCAGCCCCTCGAGGAGCGGCGCCAGGCGCGCGTAGGAGTTGCTGTTGTCGAGCCAGCCGTGGAGGGCCAGCACGGGTGACCCGTCGGGGGGGCCCCAGGCTTGCGCGGCCAGGCGCAGTCCGGGGACCTCGATCGTGAGCTGCTCGGCTTCCATGGGCGGCCCAACATAGAGCAAGCCACCCCCCGCGGCACACTCGGGGGGCCGGAGCCGGGGCCGGGGCCGGAGCCAGGGGCCGGGGCCGGGGACCGGAGCCGGAGCCGGGGGCCGGAGCCAGGCCCGGGGCCGGGGCCCGAGGCGGGGCCGGGGGCCGGAGCCAGGGTGAGCCAGGTAAGGGGTCAGTGGGTCAGCCGGTAGATCATGGCCTGAACCCGATCGAGGAGCTGGCTCGGTCGTCGGTCTCGGTCGTCGGTCTCGGGCGTCGGTCTCGGTCGTCGGTCTCGGACTCGTCGGACTCGGTCGTCGGACTCGGTCGTCGGCCTCGGTCGTCGGCCTCGGTCGTCGGTCGTCGGTCTCGGTCTCGGTCTCGGTCGTCGGTCTCGGTCTCGGTCGTCGAATACGGACTCCAGATCGGTCCTCGGCCCCCGAATCGGCCGCCGAACCCCGGTCTCGGCCCCCCGGTCCCGGCGTCGGACAAGGCTGGTACACTGCGCGGCCGTCCAAGCCCGGAGGGTGGCCGAATGCGGCTGATTCTCGCGATTCAATGTTTCTTTGCCGTGCTCTTCGGAGGGGATCTCCCCCCCAAGGCCCTGCCGCCGCCCCCCGAGCCGACCGAGCCCGAGGACAAGCGCCAGGAGCGGGAGCACCTCGCCGCCGAGCTGACCAAGGCTCAAGAGGCCCTCTCCGCCGCCGAAAAGGAGCGTGACTCGGCGACCACGGCCAAGAGCGAGGCGCTCGAGCAGCTCGCGAAGCTCGAGGGCGACCACGAGGGCGCTCAGAAGGAGCTCCAAGCCAAGCTGAGCGCGGCCGAGGAGAGCGGCGCCAAGGCTCGCGCCCGGGTCGAGGAGCTCGAGGGGGAGCTCGAGACCTCCAAGGGCAAGCTGGGCCAAGCTCGCGACGACGGCGCCCTGGCGCTCCTCGCCTGGCTGCAGCGGGAAGGCCGGCTGATCGACTTCCTGCGCGAAGACATCGACGACTACGACGACGACCAGGTCGGCGCGGCCGTGCGGGCGATCCACAAGGGCTGCCGCAAGGTCCTCGACGAGGCGCTCGAGCTCGAGCCGATCCTCCCCGGCGAGGAAGAGGCCAAGGTGGAGGTCCCCGAGGGCTTCGACCCGGTCGCGATCTCGCTCACGGGCAAGGTCAAGGGTGACCCGCCCTTCAAGGGCACCCTGATGCACCACGGCTGGCGCACGAGCGAGGTCAAGATCCCCGTGCCCGAAGCCGTCGACACTCACGTCCTGGCCGCCGCGGAGGTCGAGCTATGAGCGAGGAAGAGGTTCAGGAGGGCCCGCCCTACGTGGTCGGGATCGACCTCGGCACCACCCACTGTGCGCTGGCCTTCGTCGACACCGAGCTCGGCGAGGAGGACGAGGGCTTCGAAGAGGTCCAGGTCCTCCAGATCAGCCAGCTGGTCCGCTCCGGGACCGTGGGCGAAGAGGCGCTCCTGCCGAGCTTCCTCTACCTGCCCGGCGAGCACGAGCTGAGCGACGACCAGACCGAGCTCCCCTTCGACACCGACCAGAGCTCGCTGGTGGGCGTGTTCGCGCGGGACCAGGGCACCAAGGTCCCCGACCGCGGCGTCCACTCGAGCAAGTCCTGGCTCTGCCACTCGGGCGTCGACCGGCGGGCCGCGATCCTGCCCTGGGACAGCGACCCCGCCGAGGTCGAGAAGATCTCGCCCCTCGAGGCGCAGATCCGGCTGCTCAAGTATCTGCGGGCCGCCTGGGACAGCACGGTCGAGGCCGAGGAGCACACCCTCGCCAAGCAGGACGTCTACCTGACCGTCCCGGCGTCCTTCGACCCGACCGCCCGCGAGCTGACCGTGGAGGCCGCCCGCGCGGCGGGGCTCGAGCGGGTGACCCTGCTCGAGGAGCCCCAGGCCGCCTTCTACGCCTGGCTGGAGCAAGCCGGCGAGGAGTGGCGTGAGCAGCTCGAGGTCGGTGACCTGGTCCTGGTCCTCGACGTCGGCGGCGGCACGACCGACCTCAGCCTGATCGCGGTCCGCGAGGAGGAGGGCAACCTGACCCTCGAGCGCGTCGCGGTCGGCGAGCACCTGCTGCTCGGCGGCGACAACATGGACCTCGCCCTGGCCCACGTGGCGGCCAAGCGGCTCGAGGAGGAGAAGGGCAAGACCCTCGACGCCTGGCAGTCGCGCGCCCTGTGGCAGGCCTGCCGCGCGGCCAAGGAGAAGCTGCTCACGGGCAAGAAGGACACCGCCCCGGTGAGTGTGCTCGGTCGCGGGAGCAAGCTGATCGGCGGCTCGGTCAAGACCGAGCTCCGGCGCGAGGACCTCGACGCGATCCTGCTCGAGGGCTTCTTCCCCTCCTGCACGAAGGAGGATCGCCCCGCCAAGCGGCGCGCGATCGGTCTGGCCGAGATCGGGCTGCCCTTCGTGGCCGACGCGGGGATCACCCGCCACGTGGCGGCCTTCCTCGCCGCGCAGGACATCGAGGACGGCTTCGCCCACCCCACCCGGATCCTGTTCAACGGCGGCGTGTTCAAGGGCGGGATCCTGCGCGAGCGGGCGCTCGAGGTCCTCGGCAGCTGGATGCCCGAGGAGCACCCCCTCAGCGCGCTGGACGGGGAAGACCTCGACCTGGCCGTGGCGCGCGGCGCGGCCCACTACGGGCTGATCCGGCGCGGCAGCGGCCTGCGGATCCGCGGCGGCACCGCCCGCAGCTACTACGTGGGGATCGAGTCCAGCCTCCCGGCCGTGCCCGGCATGCCGACGCCGCTCAAGGCGCTCTGCGTGGCGCCCTTCGGCATGGAGGAGGGCACCTCGGTCCAGGTCGGCGAGCGGGAGTTCAGCCTCCTGGTCGGCGAGCAGGCCGAGTTCCGCTTTCTCGGCTCGACCACTCGCAAGGAGGACCAGCCCGGTCAGATCCTCGACCGCTGGAGCGACGAGGAGCTCGAGGAGCTCGCGCCCCTCGACGTGACCCTCCCGGTCGCCGAGGGCCAGGAGGAGGGGAGCGCGGTGCCCGTCACCCTGCGCTCGACCGTGACCGAGATCGGGACCCTCGAGGTCCACTGCGTCTCGCGCGAGGGCGAAGCCTACAAGCTCGAGTGGAACGTGCGCGAGCAGGAGTAACTCCGAGCGGGTGGCGAAGAACAAGTCCAAGACGGCGGCCTACAAGCGGCCGGTCCCGACCGGGAAGCTGCAGAAGACGCGCTACGTGGTCGGGATCGACCTCGGCACGACCAACACCGCGCTGGCCTACGTCGACCGGCGCTCCGGTCGCAAGGCGCGGGACGTGCGCGCCTTCGACGTCCCGCAGCTGACGGAGCCGGGCCTGGTCGAGGAGCTGCGCTCCCTGCCCTCCGCGGTCTACGTGCGCGGCGAGCACGAGCTGAGCGTCGAGCAAGTCGAGCTGCCCTGGTCGAAGTCCGAGGAGAGCCAGAGCGACGCGGTCGTGGGCGAGCTCGCCCGGCGGCGCGGCACGCTCACCCCAGATCGCTTGATCACCTCCGCCAAGAGCTGGCTCTGCCACCCAGGCGTCGATCGCAAGGGCTCGATCCTGCCCTGGGGCACCCCCGAGGAGATCCCCAAGCGCTCGCCCCTCGAGGTCGAGGCCCTGATCCTGCGCCACCTGCGCTCGGCCTGGGACCACGGACTGGCCCAGGGCGACGAGAAGAAGCTCCTCAGCGAGCAGGACATCGTCGTCACGATCCCGGCCAGCTTCGACGAGGTCGCGCGCGAGCTGACCGTGCTCGCCTGCCGCCAGGCGGGGCTCGAGCCGCTGCTCATCGAGGAGCCTCAGGCTGCCCTCTACTCGTGGATCTCGGCCCACGAGGAGGACTGGCAAGAGACCCTCAGCCCCGGCGACACGATCCTGGTCTGCGACGTCGGCGGCGGCACGACCGACTTCTCCCTGATCCGCGTGAGCGAAGACGAGGAGGGCGAGGCAGGCTTCGAGCGCACCGCCGTGGGCGACCACCTCCTGCTCGGCGGCGACAACATGGACCTCGCCCTCGCGCGCGGCGTCGAGTCCCGCCTGAGCAAGAGCCTGGACCTGCGCGCCTGGCACGGGCTGGTGCAGGGCTGCCGCGAGGCCAAGGTCCGCTTGCTCGAGGGCGAGAAGGACTCGATCCAGCTCTCGATCACCAAGCGCGGCAGCAAGCTGATCGGCTCGACCGTCAAGGCCACCATCGAGGCCAAGGACGTGGTC
>CALDQK010001207.1 GCA_937911525.1 uncultured bacterium | reverse complement strand
CGCGGCGGCGGGTCGCGCAGGATGCTCGTCAGGATCGCGCGGACCGTGCTCCCGCTGACCGGGCGCTGGTCGGCGAGCATCTCGTAGAAGATCACCCCCGCCGCGTAGAGGTCGCTGCGCGTCCCGATCGCGTCGCCGCCGGCGGCCTCGGGGGAGAGGTAGAAGGGCGTCCCGACCGCGCGTCCGTCGGTGATGTCGAGGGTCGTTCGCTCGCCGCCCTGGAGGTGCTTGGCGACGCCGAAGTCGATCAGCTTCAGCCGCTCGTAGCCGTTCTCCGTGGTCAGGATCAGGTTGGCGGGCTTGAGGTCGCGGTGCACGACGCCGGCCTCGTGGCAGGCGCCGAGCGCGCTGAGCAGGTCGTCGAAGAGCAGGCAGCAGCGCTTGAGCGCCCAGGGGCCAGGCTCCGCCTCGAGCGCGTGGTAGAGGTCGCTGCCTTCGCAGAACTCCATCGCGTAGTAGGGCCGATCGCCCTCGGCCGTGCCCTGCGCGACCAGGCCCGGGACGCTGGGGTGGACCACGCGCTCGAGGGCGCGGATCTCGCGGCGGAAGCGCTCGACCAGCTCGGGGTTGGTCGCGAGGTGAGCGTGGATCAGCTTGAGCACGACCTTGCGGCCGGTCTCGAGGTCGCGAGCGACGTGCGCCTCGCCGAAGGCGCCCGCCCCCAGCTTGTGCTCGAGCTCGAACCGACCCGCGATCTTCTCCACGCGTGCTCCAGGCAAGACCGAACTGCCGCGTCGCGGAGTCGAGGGATGTAGCCGTCTCAGACTCGCGCGAGCCCGGCACCCCGACCTGTTCCGCGTCGCCACAGGCGATCGCCAAAAAACCGGGCGGGACAGTAGCAGCGACAAGGACTTAAGGCAAGTCCAGCTTCCTCCCCAAGCCAACAGCGCTCAGACCCGATGAAGAGGTCGGTGATTCACAAGCGGAGACAAGACCTTACGCCGTGGTTGCTGGCGCTTCCGCCGGTGGCCGCGGTGGGACTGGGGGCCTACCTCAGCTGGGCGCCCGGCGCCGGGGGCCCGCTCGCCACGGCGCTCGCGGCCTCGTTGGGCTCGGCGGCCGGGCTCTCGGCCCTGGCCTTCGCCTTCGACGCGGTCAGGATCCGGCGCGCCTTCGCCCACCTGCGCGGCGGCGGGGGCCGGCTGGGAGGCGTCCCGCTCCCCGCGCCAGCGGACCTGCGCCAGGGCGAGACCGTGCTCCGCCTCCAGCGTCAGGTCGAGCGCCTCTCGGCGATCCGTGACCTGGCCCTGATCGCCAACGACGACGTGTGCCTCGAGCGCGTGCTCGAGCGGGCCCTGACCGTGATCGGCGACCTGCTCTCGGCGCGCGAGGTGGCGGTCTTCCTCCGTCAGGACGGCCCCGAAGAGGTCGAGCTGGTCCCCGTGGCCCAGCGCCTCGGCGAGCGGATCCGCGTGCGCAAGGAGGGCGGCAAGCCCCTGCACGTGACCCCGCGCGAGGCCGAGGCGGCCTTCTTCGCGCGCCGGACGGTGGTGGAGGGGGGCGGGCGCTCGACCCTGCGCGCGGGGACGCTGCTCGTCGCCGACGGCGAGGTGATGGGGGCGCTGGAGGTCCGCCTCGAGCGCGGCCCCTATCCGCCCGAGCCCCGCGAGCTCGCCCGCGAGCTGGAGGCCCTGGCCAAGCACGTGGCCCTCGCGATCCGCAAGCCGACCCTCTACGACCGCGCGGTCGTGGACGGGCTGACGCGCCTCTACACCAAGCGCCACTTCCTCGAGCAGGCCGGTCAGCTGATCGCGCAGCGCCGCCGGCTGGGGACTCCGCTCTCGCTGGTGATCCTCGACGTCGACCACTTCAAGCAGGTCAACGACGTCCACGGACACGTAGCGGGCGACATGGTCCTGGCCGAGGTCGCGCGCCGGGTGCGCGAGACGGTGCGCGCCTACGACCAGGCCTTCCGCTACGGCGGCGAGGAGGTCGTGATCCTGCTCCCGAACACGGGCCTGGCCGACGCGGTCAGCCTCGCCGAGCGCCTGCGCGAGGGGGTGCGCTCGACCCCCTTCGACACGGGCGAGAAGCAAATCGACATCACCGCCAGCTTCGGCGTCGCCGAGTTCGACCCGAGCGCCATGAGCGACACCGAGGGCTTCGTCGAGCACGCCGATCGCCACCTCTATCGCGCCAAGCGCGGCGGCCGCGACCAGGTCCGCTCGGACCTCGACGGGGAGGTCGAGGTCGAAGAGGAGCCGGAAGAGAGCGGCTCCTCCGCGGAGCGGCGCGCGGCCTAGGACCCACGCGCGGGAGCTCGCGCCTCGCAGCACACGATCACCGTGTCGGAACCAGGCCCAAAGACGGGGGTCTGGGGGTCAATGCCACTCACCGCCAGAATCAGCGGATGACGCCAGTCGAGGAGCTCTCCACGCGTGCCTCAGAAGAGTCGGCATGCTCTGTCGCTCACATTGAAGGACGTGACCCCCTTGGAGCCACGCTCAGGGCGTGAGCGCGCTGCCGACTCTGGGCCCAAAGATGGGGGTCTGGGGGGCGCAGCCCCCCAGGACTAAGATGGGGGTCTGGGGGGTACCGCCCCCCAGGACTAATCGTCCCAGTCTTCGCCGTGGTCGTCGGCCTCGTCCATGGGCTCGCCGACGAGGCAGTCCGTGGTGAGGAGCATGGTCGCGACGCTGACGGCGTTCTCGAAGGCGGTCCGGCTGACCTTGGTCGGGTCGATCACGCCGGCGGCCTTGAGGTCGCCATACTCGCCGGTCAGGGCGTTGAGCCCGAAGGAGGCGTCGCTGCCGGCGAGGATCTTCTCGACCACGACGGCCGGCGGGTAGCCGGCGTTGCGCGCGATCTGGCGGATCGGCTCGCTGAGGGCCTCCTTGATCACGCGGGCGCCGAGGGCCTCGTCGCCCACGAGGTCGAGGGAGTCGATCGCCTGGCTGGCGCGCAGCAGGGCGACGCCGCCGCCGGGCACGATCCCCTCCTCGGTCGCGGCGCGGGTCGCGTGGATCGCGTCCTCGATCAGGGCCTTGCGCTCCTTCATCTCGGTCTCGGTCGCGGCGCCGATCAGGATCCGCGCCACGCCGCCGGCGATCTTGGCGATCCGCTCCTCGAGCTTCTCGGCGTCGTAGGTGTTGCTGGTCTTCTCCAGCTGAGCTCGGATCTGACCCAGGCGAGCCTTGACCAGCTCGGCGTCGCCGCCGCCGCCGACGATCTCGGTCTCGTCCTTGCGGACCACGACCTTGCTGGCGCTCCCCAGCTCGCTGATCGTCAGGGTCTCGAGGTTGACGCCGGTCTCCTTGCTGACGAGCTTGGCGCCGCACATGGTCGCGATGTCCTCGAGGCGCGCCTTGCGGTCGTCGCCGAAGCCGGGCGCCTTGATCGCGCACACCTTGAGCGAGCCGCGCATCTTGTTGACCACCAGCAGGGCGAGGGCCTCACCCTCGACGTCGTCGGCGATGATCATCAGCGGCTTGTCGACCTGGAGCACG
The DNA here is from genome assembly GCA_937911525.1 of uncultured bacterium. Taxonomy (GTDB): domain Bacteria; phylum Planctomycetota; class J058; order J058; family J058; genus NORP233. Next base: position 4,075 of record CALDQK010001207.1, on the reverse strand, counting down.
GCCTCGAGCACGCCGACCAGGTCGTTGATCGAGCTGATCTTCTCGCTGGTGACCAGGACCCGCGCGTCCTCCAGCTCGCAGGCCAGGGTGGTGGGGTCGGTCGCGAAGTAGGGCGAGAGGTAGCCGCGCTGGAAGGACATGCCGTCCACGAACTCGACCTCGGTCGTGAGCGAGTTGCCCTCGTCCACGGTGATCACGCCGTCCTTGCCGACCTTCTCCATGGCCCGGGCGAGGACCTCGCCGATCGTGGGGTCGTTGTTGGCGGCGATCGTGCCGATCTGGGCGATGTGATCCCGGCCCTCGACGTCGACGCTCATGCTGCGCAGCTGCTCGACCACGGCCCGGGTCGCGTGTTCGATCCCGCGCTTGAAGAGCACCGGCTGGACGCCCGACTGGAGCGCGACCAGGCCGCGCTCGAAGATCGCCTCGGCCAGGACGGTCGCGGTGGTCGTCCCGTCTCCGGCGCCGTCGGAGGTCTTGCTGGCGACCTCCTTGACCATCTGCGCGCCCATGTTCTCCCAGGAGTCCTTGAACTCGAGCTCCTTGGCGACGGTCACCCCGTCCTTGGTCACGAGGGGGGACATGATCCCCCGCTCGATCATGACGTTGCGGCCGCGGGGGCCGAGGGTGACCTTGACGGTCTTGGCGAGCCGCGAAACGCCGCGGCGGATCGCCTGGCGGGCCTCGTCGTCGAAAGCAATACGCTTGGCGCCCATGATCGTCTCCCTTATGCGGAGGTGAGGGTTCGGGAAGCTTTGGGTGTCGGGCGCGCGGAGGCGCGCCAGCGAGGCGGGACTCTAATCCAGGGCCGCTCGTCAAGCAATCGGCGGGATGCGGTGTTCCTAGCTGGCCAAACACAGCTCCGGTAAGCTGGGGTCACCGTGGTTTCGACCCCAGGCGAGTATCAGGTCGGGCTGATCGGCACCTCCTTCCGGCAGGTCGGATTCGAGGGGCTGGGCCCCGCTACGGCTGCGCTCACGGACTACGTCCGGCGCGCCGCGCTCAAGGAAGCCCTCGGCGTCTGCGAGCTGGTCGTGCTCGCCACCTGCAACCGCCTCGAGTGCTACGTGGCCGCCGCCAAGCTCGACGCACAGCGCCTGCGAGCCAGCGCGGCGAAGTTCTTCCGCGGGGAGCTGCGGGCGGACCTGCTCCAGGTCGAGCTGGGGCGCCCTGCCGTCGAGCACCTGTTCGCGGTCGTGAGCTCCCTGGACAGCTTCGTGGTCGGCGAGACCGACGTCGTGCGCCAGGTGCGGCGCGCGATCGAGTCGGCCCAGGCGGAGGGCCTGGCTCGGGAGGCTCTCGGGCACGTGTTCGATCGCGCCCTGCAGTGCGCGCGCCGCGTCCACACCGAGACGGCCTTGGGCTCGACCCCCGTCTCGGTCGCGACCCTCGCCGTCCAGAAGATCCAGCGCCACTTCGGCGAGCTGGGGCCGAGCGTCAGCCTGCTGGTCGGCACCGGCGACATGACCCGCAAGGTCGGCGCGGCCATGGCTCGCTACGAGCAGGGCGAGCGGATCTTCGTCAACCGCACCCTGGCTGGTGCGGAGGAGCTGGCGGAGCGCTTCCAGGGCCGGGCCATGAGCCTCGAGCAGCTGCACCGCGACCCGCCGCGTGAGATCGACCTCGTGTTCAGCGCGACCTCGGCCAGCGAGCCCGTGATCCCGGCCGAGACCCTCGCGCCCGCGATCGCTGCCCGCGTCGGCTGCGGGCGCGCGCCCATGATCGTCTGCGACCTGGGCGTTCCCCGCGACGTCGACCCCAGCCTGGAGGGGCGGGAGGGGATCGTGCTGCTCGCCCTCGAGCACCTCGAGGTCCTGGCCGAGCTGAACCGGACCCGCCTCGAGGACGAGCTCGACGCGGCCCGCGCGATCGTGCGCGACCTCTCGACCCGCCTCAGCCGCGAGCGCCGCTTCCGGGCCCTCGCCGACCGCAGCACCCAGGCGATCCTCGAGTCGCGCCTCGCGCACCTCGACCCCCAGGACCGCGACGCGATCCTCAAGTTCGCGACCGGCCTGGCCGAGCGCTTCGCCCGCCAGCCCGACGAGTAATCCTGGGGGCGCAGCCCCCCAGTCGAGAGGAGCCTGGGGCGGGTCGGACGGATCGCGAGCGAAGCGAGCACACAGGGCGCCCTCGCACACACGTCAGAGCAAAAGCGTAAGGGGCTGGTGCGCAACTCGTCTCAAGGCGGTCGAGACCACACCTCCCGCAGCACCAGCCCCTGGTGCTTTTGCGGGCCCCAGATGGGGGTCTGGGGGGCGCAGCCCCCCAGTCGAGAGGAGCTTGGGGCGGGTCGGACGGATCGCGAGCGAAGCGAGCACACAGGGCGCCCTCGCACACACGTCAGAGCAAAAGCGTAAGGGGCTGGTGCGCAACTCGTCTCAAGGCGGTCGAGACCACACCTCCCGCAGCACCAGCCCCTGGTGCTTTTGCGGGCCCCAGATGGGGGTCTGGGGGGCGCAGCCCCCCAGCTAGTTGTGCGCGTAGGCGCCGAGGTTCTCCCAGGCCAGGCGGTGCATGAAGTCGACGTCGACCGGCGCGCTCGGGTCGGGGGGGCGCGGCTCGGTGCGGACCGGGTCGGCGGTGTGGCGCAGGTGGATCGCGTGCAGGGCCGCCGGGCGATCGCGGCGGCGGTTCCAGCGCTCGATCCGGGGACGGAGCGTGAGGTAGTCCTCTTCGCTCAGCTGGCCGTCGCTGACCAGGTAGACCGCGTCGGCCTGGGGGTAGCCGAGCAGGACCCCGCGGATCGCCTGGCCGAAGTTGGTCTGCGCGGCCGCCAGCGCGCGCTGGCGCGCGACGAAGGCCAGGGCCTCGGCCTTGGCCTCGGTCGTGGCGGGGAGCAGGCGCTGCTTGGTCCAGAGCGACTTGGCCGCGTCCGAGAAGAACACCACCTGGAAGCGCGTTTCGCTCGTGCAGCGCTCGATCGCCTCGCGGAGCTCGAACTGGAGCAGATCCCACTTGGCGAACAGGCTCCCGCTGGCGTCGACGAGGAACACCACCGAGCGGCTCTGGGCGGGGAGGTCGCGGAAGCTGGTCCGGTCGAGCTCGGCGAGGCGTGGCAGCTTGGGCAGCTGGCCGGCGGCGACCTCCTCCCAGTAGGCCCGCCACTCGGCGGCGCTGCGGACCCCGGGGGGCTCGTGGCCGGCCAGGTAGCAGAGCGAGCGGTGCGCGAGCTTGCGCACTCCCCCGCGCGGGTGCGCCAGGAGCTCGATCAGCGGGTCGACCGCCGCGCGACAACGACTGCGGCCGAGGGCGTGGATCGCGGCTTCGCCGACGGCCTCTTCTGCGGCGCTGGGGCGCTTGCCGAGCTGGGCGGCGCTGTCGAGGGCCGCGACGCAGGCCTCGGCGTCGTCGGGCAGGCTGGCCGCCAGGCGACCCAAGCCCAGGGCGGCGCCCTGACGCAGGCGCCACTCGCTGCGCTTGCCGCCGCGCAGGCCCTGCAGCAGGGGCTCCCGGGCGCGGGGGTCGCCGCAGGCGCCCAGGGCCTGGGCAGCCTCGCGGCGCACGACCTCCGGCAGGCGGCGGGCGTCGTAGAGCGCGAGCAGCCCCGGCACCGCCTCGCGGGCGCCGAGCTGGCCGAGGGCCGAGATCACGGCCATGCGGCGCTCGTTGGCCTGGTCGCTGCGCCCGGCCTCGGGGCCGACGCCCTCGGCCAGGGCCGCGACGGCGCGCGGCTCGCGGATCAGGGCGGCCGCCTGGCGCAGCGCGGCGGCGTCCTGCTCGAGCTGCTTGCGGCGGAGGGGGGCGCGCAGGAGCACCTCGACCGCGGCCTCGCTGCCGAAGCGGCCGAGGGCCAGGAAGGCCGCTCGACGGTTGGCGGGCGCCCCGTCGAAGCCGTCGAGCGCGCCGCGCTCGGCGAGGACGCCGGCCAGGAAGGCGTAGGCCTCGGGGTGGTCGAACTCGGGTCGCGCCAGCCCCTCGACGCGCGCGGGGCGCTCGGCGACCGGCAGGCGCGGGGAGGCGATCCGCTGCAGCTCGCGGCGCAGCGCGGCGAGGTCGATCTCGACCCGGCGCGGGCTGGGCTCGACGCGCGGGTCACGCTCGCGCGTCGTGGGCGAGGGCGTCGGCCCGGGCGTCT
>CALDQK010001206.1 GCA_937911525.1 uncultured bacterium | reverse complement strand
GCTGCCCGACGGGGCGATGTAGCGGCTGAAGACCCAGCCGGTTTGGCCGCGGGCGGTGACCTTGGACCAGCTCCCGCTGCGCCCGTGGTACTGGACGCTCTCGTTGCGGCGCAGGCTCGCGAGCACGCGGTAACGGCTCGAGGGGCCGCTGCGCATGTTGAGCGAGTTGGCCGTGACCCGGTAGGTCGCCCCGCTCGAGCTTCGGCTGCTCGTGGCGCGGCTGCTCGTGGCTCGGCGGTTCGTGCTCGAGCTCCCCACGACCTGGGTGAAGTTCTTGTGCAGCCAGGCGATGCCCCCGCTGGGCAGGCGGACGCGCAGCCAGCTGCCGCTGCTGCGCAGGACCTCGACCTTGGTGCCGCGAGGGACGGTCCCCAGGGAGCGGTAGTTCGTCCCCGGGCCCGAGCGAATCGACAGCGCTCGGGCGGTGATGCTGCGGGTCTCTGCCTTGGCCAGGTTGGGGGCCAAGAAGACCGGGGCGGCCGCGACGAGGGGCAGGATGAGGACCGCGGCGTGGATCGTGCGGATCTTCATGGTGCGTCTCCTAACGCTCTCGAAGGGGGACAGGAGCAAGGCGTCGGCCCGAGGTCAGGGATCGCGGCAAATCATTTCACGGCGAAAGGATGGCGAGAAGAGTGTCGATACTGGGCGGGTTAGAGTTTCATTTCATTTCGCAATTGAGCTTCTTTTCAGAATATGGGCGCGCCCGATATGGTCGCTGGGGCGAGTGGAAGCGCTTGCCCTTCAGGATCCGGCGGGACGAGTTCACCCGGCTCGCAGCCTCGAGCCGGACGCTGCAGGCCCTGCGCTCGAACCGCAGCGCCGCGCGGGCTCGACGGACGGTGCGACACGAGCGGGGCGAGGCTCGCAGGGCAGCGCGCCTCGAGCGGCGGCGCTGGTCCTCGGCGTGACCCTGCTCTGCTTCACGAGCGGCGCGCTCCTGGGTCGCCCCCCGCGCCCGCCGCGACGAGCTCGGCTGGTGACGACAGGCAGGCCCGAGCACACGGTCGGCTGAGCGCGCGCGTCCCCCCAGGGATAGGATGCGCGGCCAATCGGGCGCGAGCGCGTCGGCCTTTCCCTCGCCGCTGCGTCCCTCGGAGGAGCCATGAGCGAGCGCGAGCCTGTCGACCCTGCCACCGCCGAGCGAAAGGACTTCGTTCGGCAGGCGATCGACGAAGACCTGGCCGCGGGGCGCTACGAGCGCGTCGCGACGCGCTTCCCTCCCGAGCCCAACGGCTACCTGCACATTGGCCACGCCAAGGCGATCTGCCTCAACTTCGGCGTCGCCGCCGACTACGAGGGCACGATCAACCTCCGCCTCGACGACACCAACCCGGTCAAGGAGGACACCGAGTACGTCGACGCGATCAAGCGCGACATCTCCTGGCTCGGCTTTCAGTGGGACGAGGAGCTCTACGCGAGCGACTACTTCGAGACGCTCTATGGCTACGCCGAGACCCTGATCGAGAAGGGCCTGGCCTACGTCGACAGCCTGAGCGCGGAGGAGCAGCGCGAGTATCGCGGCACCCTGACCAAGCCCGGCAAGGACAGCCCGCACCGCTCGCGCAGCCCTGAGGAGAACCTCGACCTGTTCCGCAAGATGCGCGCGGGCGAGTTCCCCGACGGCGCGCACGTGCTGCGCGCCAAGATCGACATGGCCTCTCCGAACCTGAACATGCGCGATCCGACCATGTATCGGATCCGCCGCGCCCACCACCACCGCACCGGCGACGCGTGGTGTATCTACCCCATGTACGACTGGGCCCACGGCCAGAGCGACTCGATCGAGGGGATCACCCACTCGCTCTGCTCGCTCGAGTTCGAGAACCACCGCCCGCTCTACGAGTGGTTCGTCGAGAAGCTGGAGATCCACGCCCCCCGTCAGATCGAGTTCGCCCGGCTCAACCTGACCTACACCATGATGTCCAAGCGCAAGCTCAAGGAGCTGGTCGACGAGGGCGTCGTGGCGGGCTGGGACGACCCCCGGATGCCGACCCTCGCCGGCCTGCGTCGGCGCGGCTACACGCCCGAGGCGATCCGCGCCTTCTGCCAGCGGATCGGCGTGGCCAAGTACAACTCCACGATCGACCGCAAGCTGCTGGTGCACGTCCTGCGCGACGACCTCAACCGGCGCGCGCTGCGCGCGATGGTCGTGCACGACCCGCTCAAGGTCGTGATCACCAACTACCCCGAGGGCGAGAGCGAGGAGTTCGACGCGGTCAACAACCCCGAGGACGAGGGCGCCGGCAAGCGCAAGGTCCCCTTCTCGCGTGAGCTCTGGATCGAGAAGGAGGACTTCGCCGAGGAGAAGCCCAACAAGAAGTGGAAGCGCCTCTACACGGGCGGCGAGGTGCGGCTGCGCTACGCCTGCTTGCTCAAGTGCGAGGAGGCGATCAAGGACGAACAGGGCGAGGTCGTCGAGCTGCGCTGCACCTGGGACCCCGAGAGCCGCGGCGGCAAGTCGCCCGACGGACGCAAGGTCAAGGGCACGATCCACTGGGTCTCGGCCGCGCACGCGGTGCCGCTCGAGGTGCGCCTCTACGACACGCTCTTCTCGACCGAGGACCCTGACGAGGGCAAGGACGAGGGGCGCGACTGGCGCTCGAACCTGAACCCCAAGTCCCTGACCACGATCACGGCGCTCTGCGAGCCGAGCCTGGCGGAGGCCGCGCCGGGAACGCACTTCCAGTTCGAGCGCAAGGCCTACTACTGCGTCGACAGCGTGGACGGCGAGCCTGGCAAGCCGGTCTTCAACCGGACCGAGGAGCTCCGCGACAGCTTCACGCCCCCCGCGGGCGGCGGCGCCAAGGGCGGCGGCGCCAAGGGCGGCGCCGCCAAGAGCAAGGGCAAGGGCGCCAAGGAGGGCGGACGCCGCCGGCGCCGCGGCAAGGAAGCGAAGGAGGGCGAGGGCGGGGGCGACTGATCCCCCGCGCCCCCTCGCGCGTCCAACCCTCGTGGAGCGTCCACCTCACCCCCTCGCTCAGCCGAGCTTCGGCCCCCGGCGCGAAGCTCCGCCGCGGCGGTGGCCGGCGCTGGTGTGGGCGGCGCTGTGGCTGCTCCTCTGCTTCGGCGTCCCCCGCGAGCGAGGGGCCGCGACGATGGGCGGGCTGATGCTGATCCCGACCTCGCAGGGGAAGGTCCAGGCCACGATCAAGGGCCAGGCCACCCGCTACGGCTGGCCGACCTTCGCGATCGAAGAGCGCTGGGTCGACGTCCTGACCCAGCGGGTGACCCAGGACGGGCGCCTCGAGCCCCTCGACGCGACCCCAGCGCTGGTCAAGGAGATCACGAGCCGCGGCTCGGTGCGGGTCACGACCTCTCAGGGCAAGGCCTACGGGAGCGACGACCCGCGCTGGCAGATCTCGGCCCAGCTGGCGCTGGCCAACCTCGGCGCGGCGCTGCTCCTGGCCCTGCTGAGCTGGCGGCTCTTCGCCCGGCGAGCGCGCGAGCGCTGGCTCGCCCTCGAGGCCCTGTGGGCGAGCTTCCTCGTCGCCAACCTGGCCTACCCGCTCTGGCAAGCGCTGGGCTCCCCCGCGAGCCCGCTCGCGCTCGCCTCCCCCGAGGTGGCGCTGCTGGGGACCGCCGGGCTGATCGGCGGAGCGCTGGCCCTGCTGCGGCGAGCCCTGGATCGACCCAAGCAGGAATAGGAATCCAGGGCGCCTCGACGAAGCGTTCTTAGAAGGAAAGTAGGAACGAAGGAAGGAGAGGAAATCGGCAAATCTGCGAAATCCGCAACCGGCCAGCGATCAGTCTCGTCAAGTCGAGCGACTGCTCTCGCCTCTCGATCAGCCGCAGCCTTCCTGTCTTCCTACCTTCCTGCTTTCCTTCTCAACCGATACGTCCGTCCGCCCTCGCTGGGACCAAGGGTCCTTCCTAATCAGCGCTCGCCCGCGGTCAGCTTTTCGAGCTTGGGCTGCAGCGCCTGGAGCAGCTTCTTGGCGTCGCGCTCGGTCCCGTTCCAGAGGGGCTCGATCCCCTGGTTGAACTCGTGCTTGACCTCGTTGGCGGTCCGGAAGCGCGGGCTGAAGCGACCGTACTTGACGCTGCTGGTGTGGGGCTCGGCGGCGATCTCGTAGCCGAGCTCCTTGAAGCCGTCGGGCTTCTTGAAGGCCGGGCCCTCGGCCACGCTGCGGCGGGCGGGGATCGCCTGCACGCTGTGGGCGACGCCCTCCTGGGCCTGCTTGCTGGTCAGGAACTTGATCAGGGTCCAGGCCTTGTCCGGGTTCCGCGTCTGGGCGGCGGCCGAGTAGGAGACCGCGAAGGTGCTCGTCGCCCGGCGCTTGTGGCGGGGCAGCTCGATCACGTCCCAGTCGAAGTCCTTGATCTTGCGGAACTCCATGCAGGCCCAGCGGCCGTAGGTGCACATCGCGACCTTGCCGCGCTTGAACAGCGCGTTGCCCTGCTGGTTGCGCATCGCGGCCGGCCCCGGGGCCACCTTGTGCTCCCAGATCAGGTCGCTCAGGAACTGCAAGCCCTCGGCGCTCTGGTCGAGATACTCCGGCGTGCCCATCAGCCACTTGGGCGGATCTTCCTGCGCGATCTCGCCGCCGGCCTGCCAGATCCAGGGGAAGAGCTCCTCGTTCCAGGTCTCGAGCAGGAAGCCGTAGTCGCCTTCGCGGGTCAGCGCCTTGGCGGTCTGGAGGAAGTCGTCCCAGGTCCAGCCCGACTTGGGGTAGGGCACGTCCCACTTCTCGAACAGGTCCTTGTTGTAGTAGAGGACCAGGGTCGCGAAGTCCTTGCTGATCCCCAGCAGCTTGCCCTTGTAGCGGAAGCGCTCGTAGGTCTCGGTGTAGAAGTCCTCGGGCTTGAACTCGGCCTTGTCCCGCTCGACGTAGGGCTGGAGGTCCAGCAGCCAGCCGCGGCGCCCGAAGTCCTCGACCGTGTCCTGGCCGAGGTACATCACGTCCGGCGGGTTGCCGCCCAAGAACTGGATCCGCAGCTTCTCCAGGTAGCCCATCGAAGGCGCCGCCTCGACGACGACGTGGATCTCGGGGTGGGCCGCGGCGAACTCGTCCAGGAAGCCCTGCACGACGCGGACCTCCTCGGGCGAGCCCCAGATCATGAAGCGCAGGTTGTCGCCCGGGTCGCGGGTCAGGGCCGGGATCAGCGCCAGCGAGCCGACCACGAGCAGCACGACGCCGGCCAGGATCATGGCCGCCTCGCCGCCGAAGCGAGCCTTGCGCGGTAGCTCGCCCACCTAGGCGCCCCCCTCGCTGCCCTTGCTGGGCGGCGGCGAGCCGAGGCGCGAACCATCGGCGCGGGCGAAGAGGTGCAGGCGATCCGGCTCGGGGCGAAGCCGCACGCTGGAGCCGCTCTGGGGGACCGCGCCCTCGCTGATCCGGGCCACGAGCGAGGTCTCGCCCGGTCCGTCGATCATCAGCGTCGTCTCGGCGCCGAGCGCCTCGACCACGCCGACCGTGCCGGGGATCCCGCCCTCCTCGACGATCGTGAGGTGCTCGGGGCGCACGCCGACCTCGACCTCGGTCCCGACCTCGCAGGCGCCCGCGAGGTGGGGCGGGATCGCGAGCCTGCCCCGCTCGCCGAGGTCGATCGCCTCCCCGCCGAACACGCCCGCGAGGAAGTTCATCGGCGGGCTGCCGAGGAAGCCC
>CALDQK010001205.1 GCA_937911525.1 uncultured bacterium | reverse complement strand
CTCGGGCAGGGGGTAGGTGCCCTCCTGCTCGATCGGGTTCTGGGTCGCGAGCACGAAGAAGGGCTCGTCGAGCTTGTGACGCTTGCCGCCGGCGGTGACCTGGTGCTCCTGCATGGCCTCGAGCAGCGCGGCCTGGGTCTTGGGCGGGGTGCGGTTGATCTCGTCCGCGAGGATGATCGAGGCGAAGATCGGGCCGCGCAGGAACTGGAACTTGCGCTCGCCGGTGGTCTTGTCCTCCTGGATCACCTCGGTGCCGGTGATGTCGCTCGGCATGAGGTCCGGGGTGAACTGGATCCGGTTGAAGGAGAGCGAGAGCGTCTTGGCCAGGGTCGCGATCATGAGCGTCTTGGCCAGGCCCGGCACGCCGATCAGGAGGCAGTGGCCCTGGCTGAAGATGCAGATCAGCAGCTGCTCGAGCACCTCCTCCTGGCCCACGATCACCTTGCCCAGCTCGGCGCGGATCTCCTTGTAGGCGGCCTGAAGCTTATCGACAGCGGCCAGGTCGTCGTCCTCGAGGTTCTCGTCCTTGGCGCCCTTGTCGTCGTCAGCCATGCGTTTCCTCAGCTAGGGGGGCGCGCGTCCGGTGCGGGCAGCGCGCAGGGAGCGAGGATCCTACCCGCGCCCTGTGATCGGGTAAAGGCAAGTGGCAGCGTGGGTTCGGCAAGGCGAGCGGAGGCTGGTCCAGCCTGGGCCTGCCGGCCTGGGGCGCCCCCCCGCGGGGGCGCACGCAGCGAGGTTTGGCGGATGGGCGGGAGCTTCGCGAGCAGGAGCGTGCCGGCCAGGAGTCAGCGGAGGCGCGCCGGCGCCTGTTGGGGCGCGGTCTCCTCGACGGGGAGCGCTGGAGTGAGCGCTCCACCCTGTGGGTCGGTCCAAAGCTGAGTGAGCTCTGCTCCCGGGCGCTCCAGCTCGTTCCAAGCCAGCGCCCCGCCGATGCCGGGCTGTTCTGGGAGTTCCTGAGGGACGCTCGCTGAGCGAAGCTGTCCCTCCCTTCGCTACACTGCGCGAACCGAGTCCCAGGAGCACCCTTGGCCCAGCGTAGACGGATCCGTCGCACCACGATCGACCCGGTCGCTGCGCTCAGCGACAGCGATCGCTTGGCCATGTTCGAGCTCATGGACCGCTACTACCGCGGGATGTCGCGGGTGCAGTTCGACGCGGACCTCGCGGCCAAGGACCACCTGATCCGGATGTTCGATCAGGACGACCTGCTCTGCGGGTTCAGCACGATCCAGCGGCTGTGGCTCGACTACGAGGGCCGGCGCCTGCTCGTCGTGTTCTCGGGCGACACCGTGATCGACCGCGATTGCTGGGGCCAGAAGGCGCTCCAGGCGGGCTTCACCCGCTACCTGGTGCGGACCTGGCTCGAGCGCCCCTTCCGCCCGCTCTACTGGTTCCTGATCAGCAAGGGCTTCAAGACCTACCTGCTGATGCGGCACAACTTCGCCTCGTGGCCCAACCACCGCGAAGAGCTCCCCGCCGAGGTTCGGGCCGTGCTCGACCACGCGGCCCAGGCCAAGTACCCCCAGCTCTACGACCCCGAGCGCGGCCTGATCGTGGCCCCCCGCGGCGAGGACGCCCAGGCGGTCAAGGCGCCCTACCTCGAGCTGAGCGAGGAGGAGCTCTCGAACCCCGAGATCCGCTACTTCGTCGCGCGAAACCCCGAGCACCACCTGGGCGACGAGCTCTGCTGCCTGGCCAAGGTCCGCCTGCGCGAGCTGCTCTGGATCGGGCTCAAGTACGGCCTCTGGCACCCGCTGCGGCGGCTGCTGGGGCTCGGGCCCAAGCGCAAGGCGGCGCCAGAGACGGCGGAGGCTCCGGCCCCGGCGAGCGAGACGAGCTGAGAGTGGAGGAGCGAGGAGCTCCTCATTCCTGCTACTTCGTCTCTTCGACCCCCCGGATCACCTCGATCAGGCCATCGATGAGGTCCGTCGCGATCAGGGGCGCCCAGCCGACCCGACGCGCGACCAGGTCGCCCGCGCGGCCGTGGAGCCACGCGCCGAGGCGCGCCGCGTCGAAGGGCGCGAGGCCCTGGGCGAGCAGCCCCGCGATCACGCCGGTCAGCACGTCGCCCGAGCCCGCGGTCGCCATGCCGGGGTTGCCGGTCAGGTTGCGGTAGCGCAGCAGCGAGTCGTCGCCGCCGCGCGCGACGACGAGGGTGTTCTTGCCCTTGAGCAGGGTCGCGACGCCCGCGCGGGTGACCCACTCCTCGAGCAGGGCCCCGCGGCGCTCGGCGTCGTAGTCCCCCGCCAGGCGGCGGAACTCGCCCGGGTGCGGCGTCAGCACCGCGCGCCCGCTCAGGCGAGCGAGCAGGTCGTCCTGACCCGCCAGCGCGTTCAAGGCGTCGGCGTCGATCACCAGGCGCGGACCGCCCGGCGCGTCGGCCAGGCGCGCCAGGAACTCCCGCACCAGGGCGGGGGTCTCGCTGGACTGGCTCAGCCCGGGGCCGATCGCGATCGCGGTCCGCCCCATGGCGAGCTGGACCAGGGGCTCGAGCGCGGCGGCCGCCAGGCTGCCGGAGCGGGTCTCGGGGAGCCCGCGGGTCATCAGGCAGGTGGCCTTCGTCGCCAGGATCGGCTGGACCGACTCAGGGCAGGCCAGGGTCACGAGGCCGGCGCCGGTGCGCAGGCAGGCGCGCCCGGCCAGGAAGGCGGCGCCGGCCATGCCGCGCGAGCCGGCCACGACGAGCACGTCGCCGAGGGCGTTCTTGTGGGCGTCCAGCGCGCGGCGCGGAAAGGAGAGCGGAGGTCGCATGGCCCGGTTCTACCCGAGCGGGCTCAGCCGACGAGCATCTCGAAGCGCTTGATCTGCGGCTCTTCGCTCGTCTCGAGCTGACCGCGCTCGGCGCGCTTGAGCAGCTGGCGAATGTGCTGGCCGAGGGCGTCGACGTCGGTGCTGACGTATTGCTCGCCGCCGAAGCGGCGCAGGTTCTCGGTCTGGCGGGCGAGGATCACCTGGTCCTGGTGGAAGATCCAGCGCGCGAAGGGCGCGAGGACCAACTTGACCAGGAAGCCCGGCAGCGGGAGCCGGAAGCTGATCGCCGCGAAGAGGCGCGTCCGGTAGTCGCTGAGCGGGGTCAGGCAGCTCGTGACGAGGAAGTGGCTCTCGCCGAGGCGATACTCGACCTGCGCCACGCAGGGGAGGATGAAGCGGTCGAAGTGCTCGACCTTGGCGTCGACGCCGGGGGCCAGGATCCGGCCCGCGATCCCCTCGGGGCGGGGCTCGCCGAGATACTCGGCCTCGACGCGGTCGCCCCAGTTGCGCACGCAGACCTCGATCTTGTTGGGCTCGCTGTTGCCGCGGAACAGCCCCTTGTGCAGGAAGGCCGTGTGCGGCACGTCGAGGGCGTTCTCGGCCACCGCGTGCAGGGAGCCCTCGGCCTCGACGGCCTGGCGCACGGTCGTGTAGCGCGGGTCGTCGGCGCAGGGGATCGCGTAGGGCTCGCTGGTCGGCTCTGCGCCTGGGGTGGCGTAGATCCACACGAAGCCGTCCCGCTCGCGGACCGCGAAGGCGTCCGCGCGGCGGCCCTTCTTGTCGGTCTCGCCGATCAGGCAGGGGACCTCGAGGCAGGCGCCGTCGGTCGAGAAGCGCCAGCCGTGGTAGGGGCACTGGAGCGACTCCTGCTCGACGCGGCCCATGCTGAGCGGCACGTTGCGGTGCGGGCAGCGGTCCATGAGCGCGCCCACGTCGCCGGCCTTGGTCCGGAAGAGGACGAGGGGCAGGCCGAGCACGTCGCGCCCGATCACGCGCCCGGGCCGCAGCTCCGAGCTCATGCAGGCCACGTACCACGCGTCGGGCACGCGGGCGACCGAGGTCACCCCCTTGGTCTGGGGGCCGAGCAGGCGCGCGGGCGGCTGGGGTCCGGGGGCGCTCATAGGGGTGCCAGGCTACCTCAGGCCAGCGAGGGCGGGCAGCGCTTTCGCCGCGTCTTGGCCGAGCCTTTTCGAGTCTCAGCCAACGCGTATCCTGACGCGCCCATGAGCGACGACGCCGCGGCCCCAGAGCCCGCCCCCAGCGACCCCCCCCAGAAGACGAGGCGCCCCCGCCTCAGCACGGGCAAGAAGCTCGGCTTCGCCCTCGTGACGGTGCTGGGCTTGATCGGCGTGACCGAGGGCTTCTTCCGAGTCCGCGAGTGGACGCGCTCCATGCGGCGCCACACCCTCTCGCCGCGGGTCCCCGACACCTACCGGCACCTGGTCCTCAAGCCCAACACGCGCTTCGAGTCGCCCTCGGGCTTCGTGATGGAGACCAACTCCCTCGGGATGCGCGAGAAGGAGGTCAGCGCCGAGCGCGAGCCCTGGGTGAAGCAGCGGATCCTCTGCGTGGGCGGCTCGACGACCTTCGGCCTCTACACGAGCGCCAACGACAAGACCTGGCCGGCCCAGGTCCAGCGGATCCTGCACGAGCGGGGCTACCCGGGCGTCGAGGTGCTCAACGGCGGCGTGCCGGCCTGGGACCTGCGCACCAGCCAGACCAACCTCGAGCTGCGCCTCTACGACCTGAAGCCCGACGTCGTGATCTGCTACCACGCCTACAACGACCTGGTCGCCAACCTCGACCCCCGCTACGCCGAGGACAGCAAGGTCGACGACGTCTCGGAGCTGTGGCGCCCGCTGCGGGCTAGCGCCTTCTATCGCTTCCTGCGCAAGCACCTGCAGGACCCCGGCGAGCAGCTGCGCAAGAAGGCCGAGACCCTGAGCGACGAGGGCACCGCCGGCTTCGAGCGCAACCTGCGCCGCTTCGTGCGCCGAACGCGCGAGGTCGGCGCGCAGCCGGTGATCTGCAGCTATCCCAGCGCCCTGCGCCCGACGCTCGAGGAGAGTGAAGCGGCCGGCGTGCCGGGGCTGGACCGCTGGTTCGGAGACCTCTCGCCCTTCGCCTATCCGACCCTGATCGAGGGGCTGAAGCGCTACAACGCCACGATCACCAAGGTCACCGAGGACGAGGGGATCCCGCGTCCGCAGGTCGCCGAGAAGATGCCCCACGACGTGAAGCTCTACGCGAGCACCGTCCACCACACCGACGAGGGCGAGGTGCTCGTGGCCCAGATCGTCGCGCAGGCCCTGATCGACGCGGGGATCGTCACGAAGTAGCCCGGCGCGCGCTGGCCTGGCATCTTCGTGGCGTGAGCGACGACCGCCTGCGCGCCGCCGAACGCCGCTATCGCGAGACGGGAAGCCTCGAGGACGAGGCAGCCTGGCTGACGCTGCGCCTGCGCAGCGGCGCGCTGCCGCTCGAGGTGCTCGAGCTCGCGGGCTACGCGGACCACCCGGCGGCCTGCGCGGTCCTGGCGAGGGAGGCCCCCTACCCGCGGGCGACCGCGCTCAACCGGGACCTGGTCGCCCTGGCAGACTCCCGTCGGAGTCACCTGCGCGAGCAGCTGGAGCGCTGGCCGCGACGCCTCGCGCTCGGCTTTGCGCTGGCGCTCCTGGGAGCCTATTGGGAGCAGGCGCCTGACCTGGAGGAGCAGCGCTGGTGGGGCTTGCTCTGGGAAGCGGTTCAGGGGATGACGCCCGAGTTGGAGGGCCAGCTGCTCGCGCACGAGCAGGGCGCTGCCGCCTCCTGGTCCCTCCTCGAGGAGACCCTTCACACGAGCCGCGCCCTGCGCCTGGGTCAGCGAGAACGACTCTGCCCGGGACTCGTCATGACCTGCCAGCGGGTGACTCAACGAGTCGGCACGGTCGAGCCTCGTCGCGCGGCCCTGCGCTGGGCGCTCCACCTGCTCGAGGCGCCTGACTCGACCCAGCGCCCGGACCGCGTCCGCTGAACCAACGCGAAGAGGCCGAGCGCGTCGCGCTCGGCCTCTCGCGGGGTCCTGGGGGAGGACGCTTGGGTGCTTGGGTGCTTGGGTGAGCAGCTGGGCTTAGAAGCCCATGCCGCCCATGCCCATGCCACCCATGCCGCCCATGCCGCCCATGCCGCCCATGC
>CALDQK010001204.1 GCA_937911525.1 uncultured bacterium | reverse complement strand
CGTGGCCCGCTCGAGCTACCCGGCCCAGGCCTGCCTGCCGGCCCCCGCCGACCCCGCGCGCCTCAGCGCCCCGGGCGCGCCGCCCCTGATCCTGGAGGGGCGCGGGCTGGTGACCCTCGGCTCGGGAGAAGACATGGACCTGCGCGTCGCGGGCGCGGCGCCGCACCACGCGACCCTGCTCCGGCTGGACCGGCGCTGGCTGCTCCGCGACGAGGCCGGCGGGACCTGCGTCGCGGGCCAGGAGGTGTTCCTGGACTGGCTCCCCCTGGCGCCCCGCGTGGAGCTCCGCCTCGGCAGCCAGCCCCTGCTCCTCGAGCAGGCCCCGCCCTCGACGCCCCCCGACGCGACCCCGCGCCCGATCGACCCGCTCAGCTTCGAGGCGCTGCTCGCCCTGCGTCAGCCAGCCTGCTGCGCGCACCTCGTCCGCCGCCTCGAGCTCGCCCAGGACCCGAGCCGGCTGCCGCCGATCGGCAGCGCGCTGGCGGGAAACCCGCTCGCCCAGCAGGCCCTCCAGCGCGCCCAGCTCGAGCGCGCCCGCGAGCGCGGCCAGGCGGCGCACGCCGCCCTGGTCGCGATCCTGGGCCGCGACGCCGGCCCGGACCCGCGCGCCTGGGCGGCCCTCTGCGCTGGGCGCCCCAGCGTCGCGCCGCGCGACGAGTAGAGTGCAGGCGTGAGCTACGACTGGGCCTTCGACTCGGAGCTGCCCGCTGAGCCGGCGGACACGCTGCCGGACGAGGAGCTCGAGCCGATCGAGCCGCCCCGCGTCGGGGAGCGCTTCGACGACTACGAGCTGATCGGGGAGCTGGGACGCGGCGGGACCGCCGTCGTCTACCGCGCCCGCGATCGCGTCGGCCGCGAGGTGGCGCTCAAGGTGCTCAGCCTGCCCCACGGCCCCCAGGTCAAGCGCCTGGAGCGCGAGGGCGAGCTGGTCGCGGCCCTGCGTCACCCGGGGATCGTGCAGGTCATTCGCCGCGGCCGGGTGGGGTCGCACCACTTCCTGGCCTACGAGCTGGTCGAGTCGCGCCGGGACCTCGACGAGGAGCTCCGCCTGCGCGACCGCGCGGGGCGCCTGAACCTGGTCGAGCAGATCGCCGAGGCGGTCGGCTACGCCCATCAGCAGGGCGTCGTGCACCGCGACCTCAAGCCCGACAACGTGCTCGTCGACGAGCAAGGGCAGGCCCGCGTGACCGACTTCGGCCTCGCGACCACGGCCGGCCTGGAGCGGCTGACCCGCACCGGCGCCATGGTCGGGACCCCCCTCTACATGGCCCCCGAGCAGGTCCAGGGCGACCGCGAGGCCCAGGGTCCGCAGACCGACGTGTGGGCGCTGGGGGTGATCCTCTACCAGGCCCTGACCGGCGAGCGCCCCTTCAACGGCGGCAACCTGCAAGAGCTCGCCAGCGCGATCTGCCTGGCCAAGCCCTTCCCGCCGCGCCGCCACGACCCCTCGATCCCGACCGCGCTCGAGGAGCTCTGTCTGGCCTCGCTCAGCCGCAGCCCCGACCAGCGCCCGGTCGAAGGCTGGGCCTTCCTGCGCGAGCTGCGCGCGGCCCGCCTCCAACCCGAGCCGCCGCGGCGCGGCCTCTGGCTGAGCGCGCTGGGCGCGGTCGCCCTGGCGGCCGCCTTCGGCCTCGGCGCGGGCCTGGTGCAGCGCGAGCTCCAGACCGCCCCCACCCCGACCCCGACGCCGGCGCCCGCCTTCGACCCCAGCGCGGAGCTGGCGCGAGCCGAGTCCCTGGTCGACGCCAAGCGCTACCGCGAGGCCGAGCTGCTGCTCAACCGCCTCGTGGTGCGGATCCCCGAGTCGCCCGCGACCTGGCGCCTGCTCGGAGACCTCAACGCCGAGCAGCTCCGCTACGACCCGGCCCAGCGCTGCTACTCGCGCTCCCTCGAGCTCGAAGAGGACGCGATCACCCTCGTCGACCGCGCCTTGAGCCGGCTCCACCTCGGCGAGCGCCAGGGAGCCCAGGCGGACGTCCAGCGGGCCTTCGAGCTCGCCCCCCAGGAGGCCCGCGTCCACGAGGCGCAGGCCGCCTGCCACTACTTCAGCGGAGACGCGCGGGCCATGCTCGAGGCCGCCGAGCAGGCGCTGGCCCTCGACGACACGCGCGCCAACGCCCACAATCTTCAAGGCCTGGCCCTGCTCGAGCTCGGCCAGGCCAAGCGCGCGCTGGCCTGCTTCGACCGCTCCCTGGCCCTCGAGGAGACCGCCGCCGTGCTGGCCAACCGCGGCCTGGCCTTCCTGGCGCTGGGCAAGCTCCAGCGAGCCCGCGAGGCGCTGGAGGCCTCGCTGGCCCTCGACTCGCGCGACCCCCAGCCCTGGACGATGTTGGGCGTGGTCCACGCCAAGCAGCGCCGCTTCCCCGAAGCGCAGGCCGCCCTCCAACGCGCGCTCGAGATCGACGGCGACCACGGCCCCGCCCACTACCAGCTGGCCACGGTCCACAAGGCGGAAGGCCGACCCGAGCGCGCCGCCGCCGCGGTCGAGCGCGCCCTCGAGCTGCTCGAGCGCGGCCACCCCTTGGCCGTCGAGGCCGAGCGGCTGCAGGAGCTGCTCCGCAAGGAGAAGAGGAAGCGTGAGAAGGAGCGGCTCGAGCGGACCAAGGGCGAAGAGAAGCCCTAGCGCCCGGACCTAGGAGCGGAAGACGCCGTTGGCCTCGAGGCGCTCGACCAGGTGGTGGGCTTCGCTCTCGCGGGCCGGGATCAGGCGTCCGAACACGCGCCCCAGGCGGCCGCGGGGATAGAGCATCACCCCCTCGCTGGTGATCTGGAAGGACTCGATCTCGCTCCAGCGCAGGCGCCAGCCGCCCCAGCGCGACGTGCGGTTGGTCAGGACTCCTTCGCGATCGACGGCCGCTCCCTGCAGCCCGCGCAGGCCGAGCAGCTGGACCGTCAGCGCCGCGATCCCGCACAGGAGCAGCGCCCCGGCGCCGGCCGTCGCGCCGAGCCACTCGGGGAAGCCGAGCTGGCGCGCCAGCATGTAGCCGATGAAGCCGCCGCTGACGGGGCTCCCGCCCGCGGCCATCAGCGGGAGGAGCAGCCCCAGGGTCAAGGGGTGCACCCAGCTCGGGGCGGGAGAGTCCTCGATCTCGAGCACGGCCTCGGCGTCGCCCTCCGCCGGCGCCTTGCCGAGCGCGTCCTGCTCCGACTCCTCGTCCTCCTTCGCCTCCTCGCGCGACTCAGCCTCCTCGACGGGCCCGCCCACACTGGCTTCGTAGCCAGGCGGCGGACCCTCGGCGCCGTAGCCCGGGAGCGCGAGCGCGGTCTGGTCACCCGCGGAGTCGCGGGGGTGGGGCTCGGCCCCGGCGCCCGGCTCGACGTCGATCACCTTTCGCTCGGGCACCTCGAGCTGACCCTCCAGGCGCTGGCAGGCGTCCAGGTAGACGTGCACGAAGGACAGGGCCAGCCAGGGGATCACCAGCAGGCTGCCGACCGAGCAGGTCAGGCCGACCACGACCGCCGCCACGCAGGCCATCACGATCGTGGTCAATCCGTAGCGCAAGGAGCCCCAGAGCTCGAGCGAGCGCCAGCCGGAGGCCAGCGCGCCGAGGGGGTCCTGGTCGCGGTCGACCAGGAAGGCGAAGGCCACGTAGCTCCAGAGCGCCAGCGGCGTCATCAGGATCGCGAACACCGCGCCGGCGCACACGCCGATCAGGATCCGCAGCCCGACCTCGAGGGTCGACGAGAAGATCAGATACACGACCAACCCGCCGAAGCCGGCGCCGAGCACAACGCCCAGCAGGCTGGCCAGGGTCTGCCCCAGGCCGTTGGTGATCAGGCCGACCACCAGTCGCTTGCCCTCCCCGAACAGGATCCCCAGGCTCGGCTCGCGGTCGCGCGCGCTCTCGATCAGGATCCGCAGGTAGCCCATCAGGAGGAAGGTGACCACGAGCCCGGTCAGGAGCTGCCCCGCGAACTGGGCGCCCTGGAGCAGGTAGACCGAGCCGACCCCGACCACGAACACCAGCGCGGTGGCGGCCGCCTGAGTCGCGAGGCTGAGCACGATCACGGTCCCCAGGAAGACCAGGGTCGCCGCGCCCAGGGTGCCCGCGTGGTGGCGGACCGTGGAGAGAGCGCGGGCGTAGGCTTCGAAGGCTGGGAGCATGCGGAAATCCTAGCGAAGGGAACTCCGTTGGGCAGGTAGGGGTGAGGGTCCGCAGGGCCCCGCTTCGTCGCTAGACTGTCGCCCCTCTCCTCGAGCCCTCCCCGCCGCCCGCGCGGCCTTGGAGCCCTTCATGTCCGACACCACCCCCGAGCAGGCCCGCGCGGCCCTCGAGTCGCTCCTCCAGGAGCGCCTCGCCGGCGGACCCGCGGCCGACTGGCTGAGCGAGCAGGACCCCGCGCGCAGCCTGGACGACCTGCGCCCCGAGCTGGGCTCCGTGGCCCGCGCCCTGGGCCGCAAGGGCCTGATCGCCTCCTTCGCCGCCCGCGCCGGCGCGAGCGTCGCGAGCGTGTGGGGCGCGGTCCCGGTCGGGAGCTGGAGCGTGGCGGACGCGGCCCGGGTGCTGCTCGTCGCGCGCGCGGCCGAGCTGGAGGACGACGCCTTCGCGGCCCTCTTCCGCGCCTACGACGCCGCCGACACCGAGGGCCGCGTGGCCTGCCTGCGCGCGCTGAACTTCACCCGGCCGGGCGACCCGGAGCGCGGGCTGGAGCTGGTGCGCGACGCGGGGCGGACCTACCTGCCCGAGCTGCTCGGCGGCGCCTGGTCCGGCAACCCCTTCTCGGCCCAGCACCTGAGCGACCATGACTACCGCAAGGCCGTGCTCAAGGCCTTCTTCTGCGACGTGCCGGTCGAGGGCTTCCTGCGCCTCGAAGAGCGAGCCGACGCCGAGCTGGCCAAGAGCCTGTGCGAATACGTCGACGAGCGCCTGGCCGCCGGCCGGACCGTCCCGCGGGCGATCTGGCCCCTGGCCGCGCTCCACCCCCGCCCGGGCCTGGTGGCCCGCCTGATCGGCATGCTCGAGCACCCCGACCGCGAGGAGCGCCTCGTGGCGGTCAAGGCGCTCGGCAAGGCGCGCGACCCGCGCGCGACGAGCTTCTTGAGCGAGCGCCGCGAGCGCGAGGACGACGCCGAGGTCCGCGCCGCGCTCGACGCGGCCCTGAACACTCTGGAGAGCTAGCCATGCGCATTTTCGAGCCGCACATTCACATGTTCAGCCGCACGACGGACGACTACGAGCGCATGGCCCTGTCCGGGATCGAGGGCGTGCTCGAGCCGGCCTTCTGGCTCGGCCAGCCGCGCACGAGCGCGGGCTCCTTCAAGGACTACTTCGACACCCTGCTCGGCTGGGAGCGCTTCCGCGCCAGCCAGTTCGGGATCCGCCACTACTGCACCATGGCGCTCAACCCCAAGGAGGCCAATGACGAGCGGGTCGCGGCCGAGGTGGTGGCCATGGTCCGCGACTACGCCACCCGCGAGGGCGTGGTCGGGATCGGCGAGATCGGCTTCGACGACATGACCGACAACGAGGAGCGCTGGTTCCGCGCCCAGCTCGAGATCGCGGTCGACCTCGACCTGCCGGTGCTCGTCCACTCCAGCCACCGCGACAAGAAGGGGAGCGTGATCCGCAGCCTGGAGCTCGGCCGCGAGACGGGGGTCCCCGAGGGCAAGCTCCTGATCGACCACAACAACGAGGAGACGATCCCGCTGGTCAAGGAGACCGAGTGCTGGGCCGGGTTCTCGATCTACCCCAACACCAAGATGACCCCCGAGCGCATGGTCGAGATCTTCCGCCGCTACGGGACCGACCGAATGCTGATCAACAGCGCCGCCGACTGGGGGATCAGCGACCCGCTCCTGGTGCCCAAGACCGTGCTCGCGATGCGCAAGGCCGGCATGGACGAGGAGGAGATCGAGAAGGTCGTCTGGAAGAACCCGATCACCTTCTTCGCCCAGTCGGGCCAGATCGACTTCGCCGACTTCGACCAGGGCGGCGCGATCGACCGGACCCAGGTCCACGAGGACAACAGCGTCCTCAGAGGCCAAGAGCCGTAACCAGGCCCGCTCGCCGGGGTACGCCGCGGCGAGGAGCCCGCCCATGACCCGCCGCTGGACCGCCCCGCTACTCGCTTCGCTCGCGCTGTTCAGCGGCTGCCAGGTGGACCTGCGCCCCGAGGAGCTGGCTGAGCTGAGCGCGCCCCGCGACGAGGCGGGGGGCCGCCGCCTGCTGGCCCAGGCCGAGGCGGCCCAGGTCGGCTCGGCGGCGCCCTGGAAGAGCGTGACCGGCGTGCGGGTCGAGCTGCGCGACGCCTACTACGGGCTGACGGGCTCGGTCGCGCGCCCCTGGCCCGAGGACCCGGCCGAGGTCGTGCTCCACTTCCGCCCCGGCAGCGACGACTCGCTCGCCGAGTTCCAGGACGGGGAGCAGACCCTCCGCTGGGGGATCCACGACTGGAACACCTGGACCCAGGAGGGCGCCGGCCCGCGCGAATACAGCGACGAGCCCGACGCCGACGTCGCCTTCTGGCTGCCGACGCTCGAGTATTTCCTCGAAATGGCCTTCCGCCTCGGCGAGGCCCAGTTCGTCGACCTCGCCGCCCCGCGGCGCGTGCGCGGCGAGCTCTGCGACGTGGTCTACCTGACCTGGGGCAGCTACGGACCCAACGACGAGGTCGACCAATACGTGGCCTACGTCTCGCGCGAGACGCGCCGCCTGGTGCGCGTCGACTTCACCGTGCGCGACTTCGCCGACTTCATTCAGGGCCGCGTCCTCTACTCGGACTTCCGCCAGGTCGGCGGCTACTGGCTCCCGCACCTGCTCGAGATCGGCGAGGACCCGCCCGAGGACCAGCTGCACACGATCACGGTCCGCGCCTGGCAGGTGGGCGTGCCCCTGAGTGACGAGGCGCTCAAGCCCGATCCCAGGCGCCGGCCGGCGCAGAAGCCCTAGTCTGGAGTTTCGCGGTTCTGGGCGGGTCGTGCGTAGCGATTCACCGCGGAGTCGCAGAGGACGCAGAGGTTTCGCAGAGGAGCGTCTCGTCAGCGAGGCCGCCTCTCGCGACTCACTTCCTCAGCACGTGGCCGGGGGAACTCTCGGGCCGTCGCTGGTCGGCCACGCTCTCGCTCCGCTTGGAGTTCTCTGCGCAACCTCTGCGTTCTCCGCGTCTCCGCGGTAATCCGGAGCGGCAGGACGGCCACCCACCAGCGACAGCTCGAGCCGGTTCTCCCGCGAAAGCGCGAAACTTCAAACTCGTTCGGCGCAGCGATCCCGGCTTTGCGTCCGCGCCCGGACGCATCTCGGGACGCGTCTTCCTCCGACGGTGAACTCACCGGGCCTGCTAGGCTCGCGGCCCGGTCAGGAGGCCTTGTGCTCTATTACGTCGAGCTCTTCTACGGACTGCGCTTCAAGCTCAACCAGCCCGACTACTCGGCGCGGCTCGCGATCGAGTTCGACGGCGAGCACGAGCTGATCGAGCGCGCGCACCAGGTCGGCCTCGACTACGTGGCCCGCGACATGGCGGGCTACTTCGAGTTCAAGGAGGGGGACATGATCCTCGTGATCGGACGCCGCCTCGGCAGCGCCGGCCTCGACCTCGCCCCCACCTTCGACACCTTCCGGGACGAGGCGATCGACGCCGCGCGCGAAGAGGTCGTGGCGGCCCTCGCCGAGGCCGGGATCGAGGGCGACCCGATCTTCCACCTCGTCAGCAAGCACTCCTACTAGGAACGAGCCGCCCTGATGGACTGGAAGCGCCTGCTGATCTTCCCCCCCCTCGCGCTCGGGGTCGTGGTCCTGGCCGCGGTCGCCAGCCGCCGCGAGGGGGCCGCTGAGCGCCCGCCGAGCGAGCGGGCCCGCACCGTGCGCGTGCTCGAGCTGCAGGGGCAGGCCATGGTCCCGATCGTGCGCGGCCACGGCCTGGCTCAGCCGGGCGCGGTGTGGCAAGCGGTGGCCCAGGTCTCGGCCGAGGTCGCGGCGCTGCACTCGGGCCTCAAGCCCGGCGAGCTGGTCAAGCGCGGCACCGTGCTGGTCCGCTTCGACACGACCGATATCGAGCTCGCGATCCGTCAGACCGAGGCCGCCCTGCGCACCGCCCGGGCGGAGCTGAACAAGCTCGCGGTCCAGCGCGAGAACGACGCGGCCTCGCTGCAGATCGAAGAGCGGGCCCTGGCCGTGTCCAGGAACGAGCTCCAGCGAGCCGAGGGGCTCAACGAGCGCGGGACGCTGACCGAGAACCTGCTCGACCAGCAGCGGCGGGCGCACCTGGCCCAGGAGGCCAAGGTCCAGTCGCTCCGCAACGCCCTGCGCATTAGCGACGCCCAGCGCGAGGTGCTCGAGGCCAACGTGGCGCTCAACGAGGCCAAGCTGGCCAGCGCCGAGCGCGACCTGACCCGCTCGGAGGTCAAGGCCCCCTTCGACGCGCGGATCGCCCGGCTCGAGGTCGAGGCCGGCCAGTTCGCGCCCCAGGGCCAGCTGCTCCTGGCCGCCGACTCGATCGAGGTCACCGAGGTCCACGCCCAGTTCGTGCTGGCCCAGCTGAACCCGATCCTGCGCCGCCCCGGCATGGGCCTGCCGCCCCTGGGCCGCGACGCCTTCTGGGAGCGCGTCGGCGGCGAGCGCTTCGCCAAGATGTTCGGGATCGACGCCACGGTCTTCCTCCGCAGCGGCGAGCTCTTGATCCGCTGGCCCGCGCGCTTCGTGCGCGCCTCCCCCGAGGTCGACCCCGTCACGCGCACGATCGGCGTCGTGGTCGCCGTCGATCAGCCCTACCGCCAGGCGCGCCCCGGCGTGCGCCCGCCCCTGGTCAAGGGCATGTTCTGCGAGGTCGAGGTCCGCGGCGCCGAGCGCCAGGACGCGCTGGTGATCCCGCGCGGCGCCCTGCACGAGGGCGACAAGGTGTGGATCGCCGACGCCGAGCAGCGCCTGCGCGAGCGCCAGGTCGTGGTCGAGCTGCGCCAGGACGAGCTGGTCACCCTCGCCAGCGGGCTCGAGCCGGGCGAGCGGCTGGTCGTGAGCGACCCGGTCCCGGCCGTGGAGGGCATGCTCCTCGACCCGCAGCCCGACCTCGAGCTCGCCCAGCGCCTGAGCAAGCTCGCCCAGGGCTCGGAGTAGTCGGGCGTGAGCCGAGCCAGCGACCCAGGCGGGGCGATCCGCGCCTTCGCCAAGCACCCGACCGCGGCCAACCTGCTGATGCTCGGGTTGATCGTGATGGGTGTGGTCGCGCTGCCCAAGATGCAGCGCGAGACCTTCCCCGAGTTCGGGGCCCACAAGGTGCGGATCTCGATCGTCTACCCGGGCGCGACCGCCGATCAGGTCGAGGAGGCGATCTGCGTGCGCGTCGAGGACGCGATCTCGGGGGTCGGCTTCGTGGAGGAGGTCGTGGCCGAGGCCCGCGAGGGCGTGGGCCAGATCGTGGTCGAGATGAGCGAGGGCGGGGACGAGGTCGAGTTCCTCAACGAGCTCGAGACCGAGGTCAACGCGATCGACGACTTCCCCGACCGGGTCGAGGACCCCGTCCTGCGCGAGGAGCCCGACCTGGGCGACAGGGTGATCGCGCTGGCCGTGAGCGGGCCCAAGGACCCCGCCCAGCTCAAGGCCTACTGCGAGTCGCTCAAGCGCAAGCTGCGCCAGGAGCCGGGGATCAGCCAGGTCGAGCTGAAGGGCTTCAGCGACCACCACCTGCGCGTCCACGTCCGCCGCGAGGCGCTCCTGCAGCACTCGCTCAGCCTCGACCAGCTCGCGCAGCGGATCGAGGCCCAGAGCGTTAGCCTCCCCGCGGGCTCGATCCAGACCCGCGAGGGCGAGCTCCTGATCCGCTTCGACGACGAGCGGCGCAGCCCGCAGGAGCTGGCCGACCTGGTCGTGGTCGGCGCCGAGAGCGGCGGCGAGCTGCGCCTGGGCGACCTGGGCCAGGTGATCGACACCTTCGAGCTCGACGAGGACATGGTCACCTTCAACGGCAAGCGCGCCGGGCTGCTCCAGGTCGAGAAGGCCGAGGGCGAGGACGTGCTGCGCGTGTTCGCGGCGGTCAAGGCCTTCAAGGAGCGGATCGAGGCGGGCAAGCCCGAGGGCGTCGAGCTGACCCTGACCGAGGACATGGCCAGCAACGTCCAGGACCGGCTCGACATGCTGGTCACCAACGGCTGGCAGGGCCTGCTGCTGGTGTTCGGCGCCCTGGCGCTCTTCTTCGCGGTCCGCTTCTCGTTCTGGGTCGCGCTCGGGCTGCCGGTCTCCTTCCTGGGCGCCTTCTTCTTCTTCCCCCTGATCGGCTACTCGATCAACATGATCACGATGGTCGCGCTCCTGCTGGCCCTCGGCCTGCTCATGGACGACGCGATCGTGATCGCCGAGAACGTCATCGCGCACCGCAAGCGGGGCAAGGCGCCCCTGGCGGCGGCGATCGAGGGCACCGAAGAGGTCAAGTGGGGCGTCGTCAGCTCCTTTTTGACCACGGTCGCCGTGTTCGCGCCCCTGAGCACCATGGCCGGCGATATCGGCGACGTGCTGGGCGTGATGCCCGTGGTGCTCCTGCTGGTGCTCGGGGTCAGCCTGGTCGAGGCCTTCCTGATCCTGCCCAACCACCTCAGCCACGCCCTGCACGACGTCAAGGTCGAGGAGACCCACCCCACCCGGCTGCGGATCGACGCCGCCCTGGACTGGGTGCGCGAGGTCGCCCTCGGCGTGCCCGTCGCCTGGTGCGTGCGCTACCGCTACCTGACCCTCGGGCTCGCGGGGCTGGTGTTCTGCGCCTCGGTGGCCTGCCTGGCCGGCGGGCTGCTCAAGTTCCGCGCCTTCCCCGATATCGAGGGCGACGTGGTCCAGGCCCGCGTGCTGCTGCCCCAGGGCACGCCCCTGGCCCGGACCGCGGCCCTGACGAGCCGGCTGGAGCTCGCCGTGCGCGAGGTCGCCGCCGAGTTCCCCCAACCCGAGGGCAAGTCCCTGGTCCGCGACGTGAGCGTGCGCTTCAACACCAACCTGGACGCCTACGAGCAGGGGCCGCACGTGGCCACCGTCTCGGTCGACCTCCTCGGCGCCGAGGAGCGCTCGACCTCGGTCGACGACCTGATCCGGCGCTGGCGCGAGAAGATCGGCAGCCCCGCCGACGTGATCTCGCTCAAGTACACCGAGCCCAGCCAGGGCCCGGCCGGCCGCGCGATCGACGTCCGCCTGAAGGGCGAGGACCTGGCTCGGCTGCGGGCGGCCTCCCTCGAGACGCGGGACTACCTCAACCGCTTCCAGGGCGTCAACGACCTCGGCGACGACCTGCGCCCCGGCAAGCCCACGATCCGGCTCCGCCTGCGCGAGGGCGCGGTCGGGCTCGGCCTGACCGGCGCCGCGGTCGCGAGCCAGCTGCGGGTCGCCTTCTACGGGGCGACCGCGGCCACGCCCCAGGTCGGCCCCGAGAGCTACGAGGTCGACCTGCGCCTCGCCCCGGGCGATCGGGACGCCGAGGGCGACCTGGAGGCCTTCCGGATCGCGCTGCCCGACGGGCGCCAGGTCCCGCTGCAGGCCGTGGCCGAGGTCGAGCGCGAGCGCGGCTGGGCCCGGATCGCGCGCGTCGACGGGGTCCGCACGGTGAGCGTCCAGGGCGACGTGGACACGACCCGCGGCAACACCGGCGAGATCATGGGCGCGCTCCAGCGCGAGTGGCTGCCCCAGCTCGCCGAGCGCTACCCCGACCTGCGCGTGTCCGTCGAGGGCGAGGCCAAGGAGGGCGCCAAGACGGGGGCCTCGCTCCGCTTCGCCTTCGGGCTGGGCCTGATCGGCGTGTTCCTGATCCTGAGCTTCCAGTTCCGCAGCTACCTCGAGCCGCTGCTGGTCATGGGCGCGATCCCGCTGGCGCTGATCGGCGTGATCTGGGGGCACGTGCTGCTGGGCCTCGACCTGTCCATGCCGAGCATGGTCGGCTTCGTGTCCCTGGCGGGCGTGGTGGTCAACGACTCGATCCTGCTGCTGCTCTTCCTGCGGGCCGCAATGGTCAACGGCCAGCCGATCGACGAGGCCTGCGCTCAGGCGAGCCGCGATCGCTTCCGCGCGATCTTGCTCACGAGCGTGACCACGATCGCGGGGCTGACGCCGCTGCTGCTGGAGCGCAGCAGCCAGGCGCAGGTCCTGATCCCGCTCGCGGCGAGCATCGTGTTCGGGATGCTGGCGTCGACGGTGCTCGTGCTGGTCGTGATTCCCTGTGGGTATGGCGTGCTGCATGACCTGGGGCTGACCCGGGACCCGCGGGAGGACGAGGACCTGCTGGAGGAGCTGCCGCTGGCGGTCGTGGGCGAGGCGGCGACCGAGGCCGAGGCCGAGGCCGAGCAGCCGACGACCGAGGAGCCGACGAGCGAGGCCGAGCCCGAGGCCGAGCAGCCGACGACCGAGACCGAGACCGAGTCCGAGCGACCGACGACCGAGCCCGAGCAGCCGACGACCGAGACCGAGCCCGAGTCCGAGCGACCGACGACCGAGCGACCGACGACCGAGCCCGAGCAGCCGACGACCGAGCCCGAGTCCGAGCGACCGACGACCGAGCCCGAGTCCGAG
>CALDQK010001203.1 GCA_937911525.1 uncultured bacterium | reverse complement strand
GTGTAGACGATCCCGAGAGCCGCGGCCAGATAGGCCAGGGCGAAGAGCGCGCGGCGCTGGGTCTCCTGGACGGTCGACACCAGCAGCAGCGGGCCCAGGGTCACCATGGTGATCCCGAGCGGGTTGGAGTGGGCGAAGCTGCCGTGCACGCGGTAGACGCCCTGCACCACCTGGGTCCCGGCCAGGAAGCCCTGGAAGAGCGAGAAGGCGGACACGGCGATCACGTAGCGGCGCAGGTCCTCCCGATCCTGGGTCAGGTGCCAGGCCAGCAAGAACACGAGGTAGGCGCGCCCCATCCGGAAGAGCTCCCAGAGCGCGAGGCTAGGGCGCGGCGCGACGGCGACCACCGAGAGGGCTGCCCACATGCCGAGCAGCACCACGGGGAGCGCAATCAAAGGAACCAGGACCAGCCGGCGCCCTTCGAGCAGGAGCGAGAGGGCCACGGCGCCCACGAGCAGGTCGGGCGTGCCCAGCTCCAGGCCCGAGCTGGTGCCGCGGTAGGGCGCGAAGAACAGGTTGATGTCGATGATCCAGGCCGGGGCGAACACCAGGAAGGCGATCCGCCAGCGACGCAAGCCCCCCAGCGCGTGGAACGCGAGCCCCAGGACGGGGACTGCGGCCGCCAGGAGGGCCAAGAACACGATCTGCTTGGGTTCCACGGCCAGCTCTTCGCAGGCCGCGTGCCACGTGGAAGTCCTCGACTTCCAAGGGCCGAGGCAGGGCGGGAGAGCCCGGGTCCTCCACTCTGAGAAGCAGGGCTCCGCGCGCTCGCAAACTGAGAAGCTCGGTTTCGCCGCTCGCCCTGGAAGCTGCTTAGCTTGGGCACGGGCTTCGCTAACTGTACCGCGTGACCCACGCCCCCCCAGCTCAACAAGCCGGCGCCGAGGAGCAGCTGCCCTTCGATCCGCTCCGCCTCGCCCTCGGGCTCGTGTCGCGTTGGAAGCTGATCCTGATCGGCGGAGCCCTGATCGGGACCGTGCTCGCGGCGGCGGCGAGCTTCGTCGGCAAGCCGAGCTACGAGGCGCGCGTGGGCCTGGTCAAGCGCAAGTCGCACAACGAGATCCTGCTGGACCGCAACGTGGTGATCGAGCAGGAGGACTACTCCATGAGCACCGTGGCCGGCTCGGTCAAGACCCTGCGGGTCCTGACCCAGGTCCAGGGGGAGGTCAGCTACCCCGGCAGCCTGGCGGCCCTCTCGCGCTCGATCACGGTCGAGAACCCACGCCAGACCGAGCTGCTCCAGATGCGAGTCCACGACCGAGACCCGGTCCGCGCCGCTGCGATCGCGAGCAGCCTGCTGACCCACTTCCAGGCCGACCACCGCGAGCGAATGCTGACCAACGCTCGCGAGGCGATCCGCGTCCTCAGCGGGCGCCGCGCGCGCGTCCGCGAGAACCTCTCGCGGCTCGAGACCGAGCGCGCCCAGCTCCTGGCGGACAACGGCTTCAGCGACGTGAAGGGCGAGCGCACGGCCCTGCTCGAGCAGCGCAACTTCGCCGAGCAAGAGCTGATTCGCAGCCGCGAGGCCCTTCGGCGGGCCCTGCAGGCGCGCAAGGACCTGGAGGCCCGGGTCGGGAGCGAGCCCGCCATGGTCCTGTTCAGTGAGACCGAGGAGCTGCCCCTGCAGCGCGAGCTGGCCCGGGTGGAGGTCGAGCTGGCGGGTCTCCTCCAGCGCTACACCCCCGAGCACCCCAAGGTCGTCGACCTGCAGCAGCGCGTCAGCGAGCTGCGCAAGCGCGTCGCCGAGGGCCAGGACCACCGCCTCCGCAAGGTGACCCAGCAGATCAACCCGATCCGCGGTCAGCTCCAGCTGCGGATCGCGACGGCGGCGGTCGACGCCGAGGTCGCTCGAGCCCGGGCCGCGGCTCTCGAGACCCTGCGCGAGCGGGTCCGCGGCCGGCTGGCGCTCCTGCGCGAGATCGAGCGCGAGCTGAACCGCCTGGACCGCACGATGGGAGAGGCCCGCGAGCTCCTGACGGCCTACCGCAACGGGATCGAGAGCGCCGAGATCCTGCTCGCGAGCCAGGCCCCGGCCTTCGAGGTCGTCGAGGCGCCGCTGGTCCCCAGCCAGCCCCTGCCCTCCAAGAAGAAGCTGCTCGTCGGCGTCGGCTTCGTCGCAGGCTTCGTGCTCCCGCTCCTGCTGGCGCTGGTCCTCGAGCTGCGCGACACGCGGATCCGCGCCGCCAAGGAGCTGCACGACCTCGGCCTGCGCACGGTGCACGTCCTGCCCGCCCCCCGCGGCGACGCCGACGCTCGCTACGCCTTGGCCGCCCAGGTCCTCTTCCCGCAGGCCCCGAGCTTGCCGCCCCCGATCCTGGCGGGCCTCACGGCCGGCGGCGAGCCCCAGGCCCTCGCCGCCGCCTTCAGCCAGCTCGGCGCCCAGCCCCTCTCGGCAGACGAGGTCGCCGACGCGCCCGTCCCCAGCGAGTGGCTCGACCGCCAGCTGCTGCTCGTCGTCCCGGCCGGCCGCGTCCCCCGCGACACGATCGAGCGCTACCTGCGCCGCGCCCGCCTGCTCGGCGCCGCGCCCACCGCGGCGATCTTCCTGGCCGAGGGCGACGTCCCCTTCGACACGCTCGAGGCCTAGTCTGGAGTTTCGCGCTTTCAAGGAGGCAGCCCGTCTCGAGCTGTCGCTAGCGCGTCGTCGCCCTGGCTCTCCCCCTGTGTCAGCGTAGTTGTCGCCTGCTTCGATCTCGTTATCGCAGGGGGC
>CALDQK010001202.1 GCA_937911525.1 uncultured bacterium | reverse complement strand
GGGCACGAGCGTCGACGCCTGGCGGCTGGGCAAGCCCCTGCTCGAGGAGGCGATCCGGCTCCTGCCGGGTGATCCGCGCGCTCCGCTCGCGCTGGGGGAGCAGGCTCGCGCCCACCGGGAGTTCGACACCGCCCTGCGAGGCTTCCGAGAGACGATCCGGCTCGATCCGCGGCAGACCAGCCCCTACACGAGCTTCTTCACCCTCTGCAGCCGCGCTGGCCGCTGGGACGTGGCCCGCGAGGCGCTGGAGGGCTGGACGAAGGCGCACCCCGAGGTGGTCCAGGCGCACGTCACGCTGGGCGAGGTGCACCTGCGGCGGGCCCGCTTCTACGCGGCTCGCCAGGCCTACGAGCGCGCGCTGGAGCTCGACCCCGAGGAGCCGAGCGCCCACGTCGGGCTGGGCTTCGTCGCCCTCGAGGAGGAGCGCTCGAGCGTCGCCTTGGAGCACGCGGAGCGCGCGGCCAAGCGGGCTAGCCTCCAGGTGCGCGAGCGCTTGCTCGCGATGCGCGGCGTCGCGCTGACCCGGCAGGGGAAGCACATGGAGGCGCTCGCTGACCTCGAGGTCGGCCTGCGCTGCGAGCCCTTGCCGCGCGGAGTCGCCGAGGCCTACCTCTGCGGCCTGTTCTGGAAGCGCGGGGATCGCAAGTCGCTGGAGGCGCTCGAGCGCGGAGTCTTCGGCGGCCTCAACCCAGGGCGAGACAAGATGCTCTGGGCCGACTACTTCTGGCGCCGGGGGGAGCACGGGAAGGCCTTCGACGCCCTGCTCCGCGGCCGGCGCCTCGACCCCGACGAGCCGGACCTGTGTGTGATGGCCGCCCGCTTCTCCTTGTCCTGGGGCAGGCCCCACAACCCTCGCCGCGCCCTCGACTGGGTCCGAGCGGGGGTCGGGGTGTGGCCAGACGACGAGAACGCGCGCTTCATGGTCCAAGCCGCCGTAGCCCACGCGCGCCTGTTCCAGTACGACAAGTCGTCGCGGCTGCTCGAGCTGGCCAAGCAGGAGCACCCGACTCGCCAGAGCGTCTACAAGAACGAAGCCGACCTCGGCAACCGCATGGAGGACTACCCGCGCGCGATCGCGGCGGGGCTGCGGGCCCTCGAGCTCGAGCCGACCGATCCCTACACGATGGCCCTGCTGGCCGACGCCTACATGGGTCAGAGCAAGCCGGCCGAGGCCCTGAAGTGGCTCGAGCGCTCCTACGAGCGGATCCCCAGCAACGGGGCGATCGTCGTCTCGCGCGGCCTGGCGCGCTTCGACACGGGCGACTTCGAGGGGGCCCGCGCCGACCTGGAGCTGGCGCGCAAGGACCCAGGGGCCCGAGACCGGCACGAGTTCAAGCTGCTCGAGGCGCACCTCCTGGCGCGCGAGGGGAAGCTCGAGGGCGAGGTCCGGGAGCGGCTGCGCGACATCGCCAGCCAGAAGCGCTTTCGCTGGGCGCAGCCGCGCGCGGCCGCGCTCCTGCAGGGAGAGTGATTGGATCTCGACGCTCCGTCCGCGGTCGACGGGCGGGCGGTCACGGGCGTGTAAGAGGCGGGAAAGTCCGTGATCGGGCCTCGCTGAGCGCTACAAGCGAAGAAGCGAGGTTCCCATGCGCGCGCTCTCCCTCCTGATCCTGCTCTGGCTGGCGGCCCCCGCCGGCGCCGCCCCCAAGCTCGACCCCGAGCGGGTCGCGGACCTGATCTCGGGCAAGCTCGAGCCCGCCGAGGCGGCCGCCGCCTGGCGCGAGCGCGGGCTCTCCCCCGAGGCGGCGCTGGAGGCGCTGCGCAAGCGCAAGCTCCGTCCGCAGGTCCGCCCCGGCCTGCACGAGGTCGAGCTGACCGACGGTCACGAGCGCCAGAGCAGCGCCTACCTGCACGTCCCCAGCAAGGCCTACAAGAAGGGCCGCTACCGGGTCCTGATCATGCTCCACGGGATCGGGGGCAACTCGAAGGGCGGCTTCGAGCTGGCGGCCTCGCTGGCGCCCAAGGGGACGCTGGTGATCGGCCCCACGGCGCTGAAGCCGCGCGGCGCGGACAAGCCCGAGGACCTGCCGGACCTTCCCCTGCTGAAGCCGCTGTTGAGCAAGTTTCCGCTCTGGTGGAGCTACCGCGAGCGGAGCTTCCCGCTCCAGGCCCTGCGCTTCCTGCTCCAGCGCTTCCCCGTCGACACCGACCGGGTGGTCCTGATCGGCTACAGCATGGGGGGCTTTGGGACCTGGAACCTCGGCCTGCGCTTCCACGAGCGCTTCGCGGGGGCCTCCCCCATGGCGGGCGGGGTCTCGCGCCAGGAGTTCGCGCCCCTGGGGCGGGACCAGCGCACACGTCACCTGCTGGGCAACGCGCGGATGCTGCCGCTCTTCTTCCTGCACGGGGACGCCGACAGCGTGGTCCCGGTCCGCTTCGACCGCTGGAGCGCCGAGGACCTGGGCCAGGCGGGGCTGCCCTTCGTCTACGAGGAGGTGCCCCAGGGCGAGCACGTGATGAGCGACCAGCTCGGGCGCGGCCCCCTGCGGGAGAAGCTGATCCGCTGGATCGCCAGCCAGGAGCGGGAGGCCCACCCGCGCCGGGTCGAGCACCACGCGATCGCGGCTTATCACGGGGCCGCCTACTGGGTCCGCCTGGACGAGCTCAGCGGGGCCAAGGCCCGGGTGGTCGCGGTCGCGCGCAAGCAGACGATCCGGGTGGTGTGCGAGGGGGTCAAGACGCTCAGCCTGCACCTCGACCCCGAGCTGGTCGACCCGGGCAAGACGGTCAAGGTGTTCGTGAACGGGCGCGGGCTCTTCAAGGGCAAGGTCGCGCCGCGCCTGGAGGCGGTGGCCGAGACCTTCGCCCGCAGCGGGGATGTCGCGCTGACCTACGCCCACCAGCTGCGGCTGGAGCTGCCGGGGGATCTGCCCAGCCCGCAGGCCGGCGACTGGGGGCTCCGCTAGAACTCGTTCCAGAGCCAAAACTGGCATGGTGCTTGGTGCCCGTGCCCGTCTGACCGTCTCACACATTTCATGAGGCCCGTCCACGTCCGGGCCTGGGCACGGCGTCCCACACAGCTCGGACCACACGCTCGTGAGGCGAGGGCGTCCAGACGTGGCGCTTTAGAAGGAAGTCAGGAATCAAGGAAGGACAGGAAGGCTGCGGCTGCCGGGAAGGCGAAAGCAGTCTCTCGAGATGCGCTGGCTACGCTTCGCATCCTCGCTGCCTAGAGCGCAGATCTCGCCGATTTCCTCGCCTTCCTCACTTCCTGGTTTCCTCCTGAATCGCCACGTCAAGCTGCCTCCGACCCTCCTTGCGCTGCTCGGACAGGCCCGAGATGTGTGGAGTGGTCAGCCGTGCCCGTGCCCGAATCGGACGGTGCCGAGGAGCTGTCCCTGACTGCGACAGCTCCTTCGTGCCTCGCTACCCGGGCACGGGCACGGGCACGATTGGGACTCTAGGGACAGGCCCTAGCCCTGGTTTCTGAGTCCGTCTTCCTCGCTGCGCGCGATTCCCAGGCGCCAGCGAGAGCGCTTATCCTGCCCTGCTTGATCCAGCGAGGGAGGATTCGGTGAGCGAGCGACCGCGCCGTGGGGAGCGGGTGACCTTGCACGAGGTCGCCTCCGAGCGCGAAGGCACGCGCTACGTCCTGCAGCATCCCAACGGCCACGCGCTCGAGCTGCCGATGGGCGAGGGGGACGCCTTCGTGTGGGCGCGCCTCGACGGTGAGCGGACCCTGGAGGAGATCGGGGCCGAGTACCTCGACGAGTTCGGCTCGCTGCACCCCGACCTGCCGGGGCTGGTGGAGCGCTTGCTGCGCGAGGACCTCCTCGGCGAGGACGCCCCGCCGGTCGCGCTGGGCGCGACCCCCCTGGGCGAGCGGATCGCGGAGCTGGCCGCGCGGCTGGCCATGGTCCGGATCCCGATCCCCTTCACCCAGCCCTTCTGGCGCGCGGCGGGCTCGGTGCTGGCCCCTCTCTATGCGACCCCGATCGGGGGCTTCGCGCTGCTGACGTTGTTCGTGGGGGCCATGACCGTGGGTCTGGCGCGGCCCCTCGCCTTGAACCCGATCCCCCTGCTCAGCTGGCCGGGGAGCTCGCTCCTGTTCGTGCTCGTGATCCTGCTCGGCCTGAACCTAGCGGTCGACCTCTTCGAGGCCATGGCCCAGGTGGCCGTCCTGGCGCGGGCCAAGCTCTCTCCGGGCAGGATCGGCCTCTCCTTCGACCTGGGCGTGCCTGGGATCTACATCGAGACGCCGGAGTCCGTGCTGCTCCCCGTCGAGCGGCGGGTGCGCCTCCTGCTCGCTCCGCTGATCAGCGCCGGCTTCGTCGCGGGCGCGCTCGGCGGCGG
>CALDQK010001201.1 GCA_937911525.1 uncultured bacterium | reverse complement strand
CGAGCTCTGGCAAGAGCAGGCCGGTGGCGAGGACGACGTTGGTCCGCAGCACGTTGCTGACGAAGCGCGGCTTGACGTGGCGAGCCAGGAAGCGCGAGTAGGCCACGTTGCCGGCCTGGGCGCCGGCGGAGAAGAGCCCGTAGTGGACGTAGAAGTCCGTCGTCGCCAGGCCGTCGAAGAACTCCTCGATCCGGCTCCGGTCGCCGGTCTTCATCACGACGGCCAGCTCCTTGAGGAAGAGCGCGAGCGCGAAGTGGGCCACGCCCGCGCCCTGCTGCAGCGCCTTGTCGCGGGTCAGGCGCGACCACTCCAGCGTCCCATCGGCGCGCCGATAGCGGCCGAGCGCGTCGGCCCGGCCAGCGAGCGCGTCGAGCATCGCGGCCCGCCGCCCGCCCGGGGTCCCGTAGCGGGGCAGCTCGCGGAGCGTCGTGAGGGCGTCGCGCAGGCTGCGCCCGCCGAAGAGCCCGAGCGTGCTCTTGACGTCGCTCGCGGCGAGGGGGAAGCGCTGCCCCTCGACCGTGCCCAGGCGCTGGGCGCGCTCGACGGTCCGCACGGCCTCGCGGTCGGCCATGCGCTCGCTGACCAGGCCCCCCGCGTGGCCCAGCTCGTGGGCGAAGAGGAGCCCCAGCGCCTTGTTGCGCGCGGCGCGCCCCTCGGGCGTGTTGCCGCCGATGCGCTCGATCTCGTTCAGGAGCCCCGTGCTGATCCGGACCGCGTTGCGCTCGGGCACGTATTCGAGCAGGAGCCCGTTGCTGCGCGTGACCTCGAGCGCGGCCTCGCTGATCGCGTTGGCGCGGGCGCGCAGGCGCTCGCCCTCGCTGCCGCTCAGCTCCGCGGTCCGCTCCAGCGCGCGCTCGCGGGCCAGGTCGCGGACCTCGCTGAACACGTCCCGCAGGGCACCCTCGGAGCCCTGCCAGGGGACGAGGGGACCCTCGGCGCCGCTGCGCTGGCCGGCGAAGCCCTGCGAGGGCGCGAGGCGCTGGGCCTCGTTGACGAAGGTCGACTTGTCCACGGCGTTGAGCCCGGGCAGGCCGGCCAGGGTCTCGGCGGCGGCCTTGCGGGCGGCGCGGACGGTGCGCTCGGCCTCGGCGTTGCCGGCGCGCGCCTGCTCGACGAGCTGCTGCGCCTCGCTGAGGGGCCGCCCGCGCTGGAGCGCCGCGAGGGTCTTGGCCTCGAGCAGGGCGCCCAGGACCTCGGCTCGCGTCGGCAACACGTAGCGCGCCTCCGGGCCGGGCTCGAGCATCACGTTGGTGCCGACCTGGAAGCCCTGGAGGTTCATCCGCTTCTGGAACTCGGCGGGGCCCGCGTAGACCATCGCGGCGACGTGGCGGCCCCAGCTCTCGCTCACGGCGTCGAAGGCGGGGCGGAGCGAGGGGAGCGGGTCGGGCGCGGTGCGCTTGCCCGTGTTCTTGCCGCGCACGGCGCGCGGCTTCTCGCTCGCGACCTTGTTGAAGAGCTCCTCGCTGATCAGCGCGCCGTCGTAGTCGGAGGTCCGCGGCCCCTTGCGGTCGAAGGTCCGCACCTGGCCGTTGGGGTCGGTGAAGGGGATCCCCGTCGAGCTGCCCGCGATCGCGATCCGCTCGACCTCGATCCCCGTCGCGTTGCGGACGGCGGTCCGCATCTCGGCGACCAGGCGGCGGAACTCGCTCAGGCTGAGGCGCTCGGTGGGGGACTTGAGCGGCGTGCGGATCCCGCCAGGCCCGCTGGGCAGGTAGACCTCGACCTGACCCTGGCCCCCGACGCCGACCGTGACGCGCCCCTCGCGCAGGCGAGGGTCGTTGGGCTGGACCTCGACGACCTTGGCGCCCGCGTCCCGCAGGCGGGTCAGGAGGTCGCTGATGTCGTCGGCCCAGGCCGCGGGGGCCAGGGCGACGAGGAGCAGCAGGAGAGCGGCCAGCCAGGAGCGGAGCCAGGTCATAGCGGTGTTCTCCCAAGCCGAGGACCGACTCGCAAGCAGTTCTGAGAGTTGACCTTAAAGATCCTTTCCCGAGCTCGAGGAAACCGCCGCCGGCCGCTGCCCGTAGGAGTCCATGACCGGGCACGAGCGAGGCGAGCGACGATGAAGCGACGAGGTTGGATCCTGGCGGGCACCTATCTGGGCGCGGGGGCCCTGGCCCTCTCGCTCTCGAGCGGGAGCGCGGCCGCGGCGGACGTCCCCCCCCAGGTGCAGCAGAAGCTGCGCGAGCTGGACGCCAACGGCGACGGCAAGCTCCAGCCGAGCGAGGTCCCCTTCCCCGCCGAGGCCTTCGCCCGGGGAGACAAGGACGGGGACGGAGCGCTCAGCTACCGCGAGGCCTATCTGCTGCACCTCTTCGAGGAGGCCAAGAAGAAGGTCAAGCGGCCGGTCGAAGCCATGAAGCGCTTCCGCCAGGCAGACAAGGACCAGGACGGCAAGGTCTCCCGCGCCGAGTTCCCGGGCCCCGAGCAGCTCTGGGTTCGCATGGACAAGGACGGCGACGGCTACGTGACCCACGACGAGGGCCTGCGCTACTCGATCGAGGAGGAGCTGGCCGAGGCCTTCGCCAAGCACGACCGCGACCTGAGCGGCAGCCTGAGCAAGGAGGAGCTGCCCAAGGACGCGCAGGCCTTCTTCGCGGCGGCGGACGCGGACGAGGACGGCGAGCTGAGCGGGGAGGAGGCCTTCGCCTTCGTCTACTCGGTGCGCAAGGCGGCCTTCGCGCAGAACGCGACGCCCTCCGCCGCGCCCAAGGCCCAGCCCGCGACCAAGGCGCCCGCGGCGGGCAAGCTGGGCGTGCTGGCGCCCCTGCTCACGCACTTCGCCCAGCTCGACGCCGACCACGACGGCAAGCTCTCCCCCGCCGAGGCCTACCTGAGCCCGGAGCTCTTCGAGCGCCTCGACGCCGACCGTGACGGCTCCGTCGACCCCGACGAGGTCCAGCTGCGCCTCGGCTACGCCAAGCGGATCGGCGCGCGCGGCGAGCAGCTCAAGCAGCGGGTGAAGGCGGCCGGGCTCGAGCAGGCCCTGCGGGCCTACGCGACCGAGCTCGCCGGCTTGTTCGCGGCGGGTCGCTACGAGGAGGTCAGCAAGCGCGTCGACCTGCTCGAGCTGCGCCTGCGTCGCCTCGAGGCCAAGCGGACCCAGTAAGTAGCTCCCCTCTTTCAGATCACCGCACCGCGCGCGGCGCCTTGGCGTCGCGGAGGGGTCCCTGCATGAATCGCCTCTGCCTGCTCCAGGGAGCGTGCGCGCTCGCCGGCGCGGCCTTGATCGGCCTGACGCTGGCCGGGCAGGCGCGCTCCGCCCCGCGCTCCAGCCACGTCTCCTCGGCCACGATCGACGCCGCCCTGCGCCAGACCTGGAGCGCGGCCAAGGTCACGCCGCTCGAGCGCTGCGACGACGCGACCTTCCTCCGGCGAGCGCGGCTGGACCTCACCGGCTCCCTCCCCGCCCCCGCCGAGGTCGAGGCCTTCCTGGCCGACTCCCAGCCCGGCAAGCGCGGCCGCCTGGTGGAGCGCCTGCTGCACGAGCCGCGCCGCGCCAGGCACCTCGCGCGCTGGACGAGCGAGTTCCTGCTCGGCGCGCTGGAGGACACCCCCGAGGTGCGCCCCTTCCTGGCGAGCTTCCGCGCCTGGCTGGAGGAGGCCTTCCAGCAGGACCGCTCCTGGGCGGCGATCGCGGCGCGCCTGGTCGCCGTCGAGGGGACGACCAACGAGGACCCGAGCCTGCTCTACGCCGTCCGCTACGGGCGGGCGGGCAACGAGGACCTCGCGGGCGCGGTGGCCAAGCACTTCCTCGGCCTGAGCCTCGAGTGCGCCCGCTGCCACGACCACCCCTTCAGCGCCTGGAAGCAGGCCGACTTCCAGGCCCTGGCGGCGGTGTTCGTGCGCGCTCGGCTGCGCCCCCTCCGCCCGGGGGTCCTCCGCCTGAGCGAGGCCCCCCTCGGCGAGCACCGCTACCAGACTCCGGCGGGCGAGTCGCGCGCAGCCCAGCCGCGCTATCCCGGCGAGCGCAGCCCGCCCAGCTCGGACCGCGCCGTGGCCCCCCGCAGCGAGAGCTCGCCCCTCTTCGGCACCACCCGCACCAGCCGCCGGGCGGCCTTCGCCCGCTGGCTGAGCGGGCCCCAAAACCCCTACCTGGCGCGCAACCTGGTCAACCTGACCTGGGAGCGCTTCTTCGGCGCCCCCCTCGTCGAGGACGGCGTCGACGCCGCGCCCGACTCCCCGCACGCGGCGCTGCTGAACCAGCTCGCCGCCGAGGTGGAGGCGAGCGGGTTCTCGCTCCGCGCGCTCGAGCGCGCGATCACGGGCTCCTTGGCCTACCAGCGGGCCAGCAC
>CALDQK010001200.1 GCA_937911525.1 uncultured bacterium | reverse complement strand
GCGAGCTGCTCGGGACGCCGGTCTACATGGCGCCCGAGCAGGCCCGAGGTGACGTGAAGGGCTATGGACCCTGGACCGACGTCTACGGGCTGGGAGGGATCCTCTACACCTGCCTGACCGGTCGACCTCCGATCGCGTCACGGGGCTCGCTGCTCTCGACCCTGAGCGCCGTCCTCGAGGAGACCCCGGCCCCGCCGTCGAGCTCTGCTCCCTCCGTGCCAGCCTGGCGCTTGATGCTCGTCCGCCTCCAGGCCCTGGTCGTCCTCGTGGCGAACCCTTCGGCCAGCTCGCCTCCGCCGTGCGGGTGGACCGAGACCTAAGGGCCGGCGACGTCCACGACCTGCTCTTCGGCGCAACCGCGCTGAGCTGGAAGAACGCGCCCACCCACCAGCTCGAAGCGCAGGCGCGCCACCTCCTCGCCCAGGTCCGCTTGATCAGCGCTTCGCCGACGCGGTGCGGGACCTCGACTCCCTGCGAGAGGCTCCGGGCTGGGTCCAGCGGCTGAGCGCGAGTCTGCGAGTCGAGCTGGGGTTCGCGCAGGAGACGACCCAAGGACTCGCCCGACCATGGCTCGGGGCCCTCTACGGCAAGCTGCACTTCGACCTCTCGCTCGCGCGCGACTGGAGCCGAGGCGGAAGCTGGGAGGAGGTCGCGACGGCGATCCGCTCGCTCCGCCTCACATCGCTTGCGGCTCATCGAGGGAATGGAGCTGGCGCTGAAGGGCAAGTCCGCGGCGGAGGTGCGCGCTAAGTGGAGCGAGGCGCTCCGAGGAGGGCGTCGGCTCGAACCGCTCTTCGCGGAGTTCTTCGAGAAGCACTTCGGAGAGTCCTTCTATCGCTAGCCGGTGGCGGCCTCCGCCCCTAGGCCTGCTCGGCTCAGCGGCGGCGGGCGACCCAGAGGCGTCCGCCGCGGCTGGCGGCCGCCAGGACGGGTCCGAGGTCGCCGAGGGGTCCGTAGCAGAGGTCGTGGAGAGTCGCCGTGTCCTGTGTCACCTCGACGGGCTCCCAGCGTCCGCCGACGTGGCTCAACACGGTCAGCTCTCCCGCTCCGCTGCAGGTGCAGGCCTCGAGGCCGGGCACGCTGGGGTCGACGTCGGCCAGGACGGCGCCTCGGAGCTTGCTGGAGGCGCGGTAGATCTCGACGCGCGCTTGTCCGCGCACATGAGTCGGGAGCCCCGGGGCGAGCCCGGGGACCAGGGCCAGGGTCCCGTCGTCGTCGGCGACGAGGAGGTGATCGTTGGCGGCCGAGAGTCGGGCTCGACCCGAGGCGCGGAAGTCCGCCGGCTGCAGCTCGTAGTCGTCGCCGCGGCGAACGCAGCGCACGACGCTGCCGTCCTTGCAGCAGAAGGCGGCGCCCGCCGGACCCGGGTCGTCGGGGAGGGGGACGGCGCAGCGGGCGGGCCCGGGCAACTCGCCGAGGTCCTTGGCTCGCCAGCGGCCTTCCACGCGTTGGAGCAAGGCCACGCGCTGGTCGTAGCCGGCGACGAGCACGCCGCCTGGGACCGGGCACACCGCGTGGAGCAGGCTGCGCTCGTCCCGCAGCCGCTCGCTCTGCCACTGGTCGCCTGCGCGGTAGATCAGGGTGGCGCGCCCGGGGGTCCCGTCGTCCTCGCCGCCGCGCGAGGCGCCGACGGCGACGATCTCGAGCCCGGGGCGGGTCGGGTCGACGTCGCCGACCGCGACCTGGACCAGCTCGCCGCCCGTGCTGAGCGCACGCGTGGAGCCCCAGCCCTCTCCCTCCCGCCACACGACGAACACCTCGCCCTTGCCCCCGACGGCGACGAGCTCGGGCCCAGGGCGGGTCGGGTCGACGTCGCCCAGGGCGCAGGCGTTGAGGGTCACGCCGGCATCGAGGGCGACCTCGACTCGCCAAGGCCCGACGGGCGCGGCCGGAGTCGGCGCGGCCTCGGGGGTCTCGGGAGCAGGCGCGGGCTCGCTGCAGGCCAGCAGGGCTAGGGCGAGGCCGAGAGCGAGTGCGGCGCGGCGGCTCACGTCTAGCCCGTGAACAGGCCGCCGTTGACGTTGATCACCGCCCCGTTGACGTAGGAGCAGCGCTCCGAGGCGAGGAAGGCCACGACCTCGGCGACCTCTTCGGGCTTGCCGAAGCGGCGCTGGGGGATCTGCTTGCTGATCTCCTTGGCCGGTAGTCCGTCGACCATGTCGGTGGCGATGAAGCCGGGGCAGACGACGTTGGCGAGGATGTTCCAGCGCGCGTATTCCTGGGCGACCGACTTGGTGGCGGCGATCAGGCCAGCCTTGCTCGCGGCGTAGTTGGCTTGTCCCTTGTTGCCCTGCTGTCCCGAGACCGAGGACATGGTGACGATCCGGCCATACTTGGCCTTGGACATGCCCTTCAGGACGGGCTTGGTGACGTTGTAGAAGGCGGAGAGGTTGGTGTTGATCACGCTCTCCCAGTTCTCCCGGGACATGGTGAGGAAGAGGCCGTCCCTGGTGATTCCGGCGTTGTTGACCAGGACCGCCGCGGGCTCTTCTTCCAAGGGTGCCAGCGCCGCGGTGGCAGCCTCAGCGTCGGCCACGTCGAACTTGAGCAGCTTGCAGGAGCCGCCGGCGCTCTGGATCTCGTCCTCGAGCGACTTGGCTGCTTCTTCGTTGCTGCGGTAGTTGGCCCAGACCTCGAAGCCCTCCTGGGCGAGCTTGAGGGCGCATGCGCGGCCGATTCCGCGGCTGGCTCCGGTCACGACAGCGATCTTGGCCACGGGTGCCTCCTGTGGGGTTGAAGGGGGGGCACTCTACCCGAACTCCCGGCGCCACCTAGTGGGAGCCCAGGGACGGGCTAATGTGTGGGCCATGCGGTTGTGGTGCGCGCTGCTGTCGCTCTTCCTCGTTGCTTGTCAGGCCGAGGGAGACCGCGAGGGAGGCTTCCTCGGTCCAGCGGAGGAGGGGGAGGGTTCCGTGCGCGGTCCTCGAGCGGCGGCGCTCCTCGCGGCGCGCGCTGGCCGGGTCCTCTGGTTCCAGGTGCGCACTCACGACCCCGAGGACCCTCCTCGCGAGGCGGCGCTCTTCGCCGTCCGCGGCGCCGAGGGGACGGTCTATTACGAGTCCCTCGGCCTGGGTGCCCCGCAAGGCGGCTCCCTGCGCTTCCTCGTCCGGCGCGGCGAGCTCTGGGTTGTGCCTGCGGCCGAGGCGGGCCAGCGCGCGCAGCAGCGGATCTACGACGAACGTGAGGGCGGTGGTCAGCGCGAGCAAGTCGAGACCCCTGCGGGGAGCTTTCGGGCGCGCCGCTTCTCCCACGTCGACGGCCGGGTCTCGCTGCGCTATTGGTTTGCGGTCGACGTGGGCCTGGTTCGGTTCGAGGTCCGCATCGACGACAAGCCTGCCCTGGAGCTCCTCCGCACCAAGACCTCGCGTTGGGGGCGCAACGACCCCTATGGGTATCCGGCCCAGACACCCGACGAGTGCTGGAGCAGCCTGGAGCGTGCCCTCCACGCGCTCGACCTCGCAGCGCTCCGCAGCCTGATCGGCGACGAGCTCTGGCAGCGCCTTCGCCCAGCAGGAGACCTAGGGCTCCTGGGCGAGGGTCAGCGCCCAAGCGACCGCGAGGAAGCCCAGCGGATCCGCGCGGTCGTGCCCCAGCTCCTCGACGTTCGCTTCGAGCTGCTAGGTCCCTGGCAGATCGTCGAGTTCCGCCCGGAGAAGCC
The DNA here is from genome assembly GCA_937911525.1 of uncultured bacterium. Classification (GTDB taxonomy): domain Bacteria; phylum Planctomycetota; class J058; order J058; family J058; genus NORP233. Next base: position 201 of record CALDQK010001200.1, on the reverse strand, counting down.
CGGCCAGCCGCCCGCCCGCCGCCCCGAGGCCCGCGCTCCAGCCAGGATCGTCGCCAGCCTCGACGGCAAGCTGCTAGTCGACCGCGCCAAGCTCGTCCTCCGCCAGCACGACCAGGGCTGGGAGTGGATCGCCTTCCAGCGCGAGGAGTAGCGCGAGAGGCTGGACACAACCGAGGGTTGTGTCCAGCTTCCCCGCGCTCG
>CALDQK010001199.1 GCA_937911525.1 uncultured bacterium | reverse complement strand
CGTAGCGTGATCGAGGCAGCAGGCTCAGCCCTCAGTCAACGTGCCCGTGCTCACCTACGCTGACGACGCCAACCTCCGGCGAAACTCACTTGTCACGGAGCTGACGGAGAAAGATCTCGCAAGGCTGTATGTGTGGCTTCACCGCCACTTCCCGCCAGAGGGGGACCCAGACGTGGAAGGGGTTCACAGGGTCACCCCCCGAGAGTCAGTTAGGGACGTCCGGGGGCAGCTCTTCAACCACCTTGTCGCCAAGGGTTCCCCCGCTGCGCTCGACGCTCTGCGATACGTTGCAGAAGAGCTTCCTGAAGAGACTTGGATTCAGCAGGGCCAGGTTCGTGCGGAAACGCGCTTGCTCGAAGAGAGCTGGGCTCCACCGAACCCAACGGACGTGCTTCGGCTCCTCGACGACCCGGAGCGCCGGCGCATCGAGAGTGCCGATCAGTTGGTCGAGGTGATCGTCACCTCGCTGCGTCGCCTAGAGGAAGAGTTGCAGGGGGAGACGCCGAGTGCGCCGGAACTCTGGGACAACAAGGAAGAAGACAGGCGAAAGACACCCAGGTGGCAACCGAAGGGGGAGCTGTATCTGTCGGACAAGATCAAGCGGCACCTCGCTCGAGACTTGGGACCGCGTGGAATCGTAGTAGGAAGGGAAACCGAGTTTCGCCGAGGCGAAAAGCCGGGAGGTCGAGGTGAGTACACCGACATCCTGGTCCACGCAGTCGCTCCAGGCCGGAGCGGTGAACGCAATGTGATTCGCGTCGTTGTCGAGGTGAAGGGCTGCTTCAATCCCAAAGTCGAGACGGACATTAGGGACCAGCTACGCGATCGCTATCTCGCAGACAACGACTGCACGCACGGGCTTTACGTTGTCGGGTGGTATGGCTGTGCTCAGTGGGACACGACCGACAACGCCAGTCGTGCGAAGTGGTCGAAGCGGCCACGGGAAGAACTGGATGAGTTTCTTTCGGCATGCGCTGGCGAGTTGTCAGACGAGGATCGGAAGCTCTGCGCGTTCGTCCTGAACGCCGCCCTTCGCTGAGGGAGGGAGGACTCTCTCTCCCGTCTCCCGTCGACCAAAGCGTCTACCGCCTCCAGTGCTTGATCCCGCCGCTGCCAGCGAGGAAGTACGCCCTGGCTTGATCGGCGCGAGCGTGATCAGGACTCCCAGTCGCTAACACTGAGGCAAGTTCCTTTACGTTCCTCCAGAACTCGGTCCGGGTGTGATCCGACTTCATGTCGTTGATGACCTGCGCCACGATCAGGTAGGTCTTGCTCCCAGGAGGGTCGTGATCACAGACCAGATACATCGGGTGCGAAGAGTCAGCCGTTTCTAGTTTGAGGCCGCTGACCTCACACCGAAAGCATGAACCCGCTGAATCCCATGATCGCCGGCAAGCGTCTAGCCACTGCTGGCGCGTAGGCTTCGGTGGGCGCTTGTGACGGCGGGAGGCAACGGGCTTGCAGGCGAGGCAAATCTGCGCAGCTAGGTCCTGGGGACAATAGCGCTTCCCGCCTTGGGCAATCTTGGCCAGGCATACGAAGCAGCGAGAAGCCCTGTTTCTGGCGGTCTTCTTCTTGGCTGCCTTCTTCTTGGCTGTCATCTAGAGCCTGCTCACCACTCTCCGCTGCAAACCGATTCCTGCGAGTACATGGCCTGATCGGCTAGGCGACGTCGATTGCCCACAGTACGAGTGGAACCGACAGAGAGGGTTGAAAAACCTCCGCCATCGCGGCGACGAGCCGACGCTGAGGGACGTCTGGGTGGCCCATGCCTTGAAGAAGAGCGCTGCTAAGGCCGTTTCCGAGCGGTGGTCGAAGAGCACGGCGACCAACTACCACTATGCGCTCCGACGCTTGGGGAGTCTTGCTGAACGGCCGGTGGCCCTCATCACGGACGACGAGATACACGAGGCGCGGGATTCGTTGCTGGAGAGCTACAGCGCGAACACGGCTCGGGTGTCCTTCAACTGCCTTCGCAAGACCTGGAAGTGGGGGCACGAACGGAAGCGGATCCCTCGACCGTGGCCTGGGATCGCCTCGATTCCTGGGGCGTCCACGGAGAAGCGCGCGATGAGGGACGGCGAGTTGCGGCTGGTGCTCGATTGGCTCGAGGCCTACGAAGGCGGGCGCTGGTACCCGTATTTCGCGTTCCTTGCCTTCACGGGCGCTCGTGCGGGCGAAGTCCTAGGCTGCGCCGGGCGGATCTCGACCGCGAGCAGTGCGAGGTGACCTTCAGGTGGCACAAGACGGTCAAGAAGCGGGGGCCAAAGGTGGTCGCTGTGCCTCCCGGGGTCCTCGACCTGATCGCTCCTGGCGTGCCTGACGAGCTGGTGTTCCAAGCGGTCCGAGGGGCCTATCGCGGTAAGCCACTACGCACCCGTGTTCCGCTCGGGGTCTTCCACAAGGCTCTGAAGGCTTGTTGGATCCCCAAGGGAGAGGTCGATCAGCACAGCTTCCGCCTGACCTGGATCACCATGGCCGACCGCGAAGGCGTCACGCCAGGAGTCGGGACCCGACAAGTGGGGCACACGAACCAGGCCATGTGGGCGCACTACCAGCAGAACAGCGCAGCCCCCGAAGTCCATGACGCCGTCCGCAAGGTGTACAGGAGGGTGTACAGGAAGTCGGAGCGCTCTTCGCGCGAAACCGCCCCTAGCTCCACGAGGACTCCTCACGAATCCCCAAGTCCTGCATCTTGTTGAACAAGGTCTTGCGGCTCACCCCCAGCAGCTGAGCGGCCTGCGTGCGGTTGCCCTCCACCGCGCGCAGCGCGTGGAGGATCGCGACGCGGGTCGCTTCGGCGACCGCTTCGCGGAGGGGGACGACGTCCTCGGGCTTCGGCGCCGCGGCGCTGCTCCCGGTCGCCGCGCTCGCCGTCGCGCTCGTCGCCGCAGCAGACGCGTTGGCTTCGCCCGCCCCCGCGAGGCCTTGCTTGCGGGCGCGGCGCTCGAGCTCGGCCAGGGCGAGGTCGGTGCCCAAGAGCGCGATCCGCTTGGCGGTGTTCTCCAGCTCGCGAATGTTGCCGGGCCAGGGGTGGCGCTCGAGGCGGGACCAGTGGGCCTCGCTCAGCTCGGGCAGGGGGCGCTCGTAGCTGCGCGCGTGGTCGCTGACGAAGTGCTCGAGCAGCTCGCGCAGGTCCCCCTGGCGCTCGCGCAGGGGCGGGACCTCGAGGCGGATCACGTCGAGGCGGAAGAGCAGGTCCTCGCGGAAGGTGCCCTGGTCGACCTCGAGCTCGAGCTCGCGGTTGGTGGCGGCGATCACGCGCAGGTCCACGGGGCGGTCCTTGGCCTCGCCGACGCGGCGGACCACGCCCTCCTGCAGCACGCGCAGGAGCTTGGCCTGGTTGGGCAGCGTCATCTCGCCGACCTCGTCCAGGAAGAGCGTGCCCCCGCTGGCGAGCTCGACCAGGCCCGCGCGGTCGGCGCTCGCGCCGGTGAAGGCGCCGCGCTTATGGCCGAAGAGCTCGGACTCGAACAGGGCCTCGGGGATCGCCGCGCAGTTGACCGTCACGAGGCGGCTGCGGTGGCGGCCGCTCGCCTCGTGCAGCGAGCGAGCCACGAGCTCCTTGCCCGTGCCGCTCTCGCCCACGATCAGGACCGCCGCGTCGGCGCTCGCGACCAGCTCGAGCTTGGCCTTGAGGTCCAGCACCTCGGGGCTGCTGCCGAGGATCGCGCTGGCCGGGGCGCGGCTCAGGCTGGGGCGCGAGCGGCTCGCGCCCTGGATCAGCTTCACGCTCCGCGAGGCGCGCTCGACCAGGTCGAGGAGCACGTCGGGGTCGGCGGGCTTGACCATGAAGTCGTAGGCGCCGGCCTTGATCGCCTCGACCGCGCGCTCGGGCGTGCCCATGGCGGTCAAGACGACCACGCGACCGGCGCGGCCGTCCTCCTTGACCGCGCGCAGGAAGTCGCCGCCGTCGAGGCCCGGCAGGGTCCAGTCCAGCAAGGTCAGGTCGAAGGGCTTGGCCCGACAGGCCTCGAGCGCCTCCTCCGCCGAACCAACCGAGACCAGCTCGACGTCGCCCTCGAGCAGGTCCGCGATCATGGTCCGCGCGTTGACCTCGTCCTCTACGTGCAGCATGCGCAAGCGGCTCACGTCGTCGTCTCCTCCTTGGCCTCAGCCGGGGTCTGGGCTTCGTCCTGCGTCTCGGTTTCGCTCGCCGACGCGAGCGGGGCAGCGGCCACCGCCGGGGCGCCCTGGCGCGGCAAGCGGAAGCGGGCCTGGGTCCCGCGGGGCTCGCGGTTGCTCAGCTCGAGGTCGCCCCTCAGCGAGCGCAGGGAGCCGCGCGCGATCACGAGGCCCAAGCCGCTCCCGCCCTCGCGGTGACTGACGAAGGCCTTGAACAGCGCCTCGGGCTCCTCGGGCAACCCGGGGCCGTCGTCGGCGACGTCGAGCCACCACTCGTCGCCCTCCTGGCGGAGCGAGAGCTGGACCTCGCCGCCGCCGCCGCGCTCGATCGCCTGGGCGGCGTTCATGAGCACGTTCAGGAGCGCCGAGCGAAAGAGCGGGCCGTCCAGCTCGACGGGGGCCTCGGCGGGGCGCTCGCCCCAGGTCCAGGCGAGCGCGGGGTGCGCCGCGCGGGCGCGCTCCAGGGTCGCCTCGGCCAGCTCGACCAGGTCGGCCGGCGCCAGCTCGGGCTGCGGCGGGCGCGCCAGCTCGAGCAGGGCCCGC
>CALDQK010001198.1 GCA_937911525.1 uncultured bacterium | reverse complement strand
CAGCCGCGGGCGGACGTAGCCCCGCTCGCGCGCCAGGGTCGCGAACGAGCCGAGCACGTCGAGCTCGGCCGCGGCGGCGGCGGTGGCCAGGATCTGGGCCCCGGCCTCGCTGACCTCCTCGCGCAGGGTCCCCAGCAGCTCGCTCTCGAGCTGCTCGCTCCGCTCGCGCGCCGTCAGGATCTCGCCCTCGAGCTCCTTCAGCTCGGGGGTCAAGAAGCGCTCGGTGTGCTTGAGCGTCTGCTTGCGCACGTAGCGCTCGGGCACCTTGTCCTTGTGGGCCTGCGTGACCTCGATGTAGTAGCCGAAGACCTTGTTGAAGCCGATCTTGAGCGAGCCGATCCCGGTCTTGCTCGCCTCGCGCTCCTGGAAGGCGCGCAAGGTCCCGGCCACGTCCTCGGTCGCCGCGCGGAGCCGGTCGAGCTCGGGCGAGACCCCGTCGGCCAGGATCCGCCCCTCGCGCGGGCTGGCGGCCGGGCGCTCGACCAGGACCTGGGCCAGCTTGGCCTGCAGGGGGGCCAGGGGCTCGAGGCGCGCGCACACCTCGAGCAGGAGCGGGGCCTCGACCTCGGGCAGGAAGGAGACCTGGTCCTCGGGCGCCTGCTCACCGGCGGCCTGCCGAACGGCAGCCTGGACCTTGGGCAGGCGCGCGAGGGAGTCTCGCAGCGCGGCCAGGTCGCGCGGGCTGGCGCGCCCGCCGGCGGCGCGCGCCGCCAGCCGCTCGAGGTCGTAGACCTCGCGCAGGGACTTGCTCAGGGCCTCGTGCGCCGCGGGGCACTCGATCAGGGCCTGGACCGCGTCCTGGCGGCGGGCGATCGCTTGCTCCTCGCGGAGGGGGGCCAGCAGCCACTCGCGCAGCAGGCGGGTCCCCATGGCCGTCTGGGTGCGATCGATCGCGCCCAGCAGGGTCGCCTCGCGCCCGCCGCCCTCGCGGAGGGGGCGCGTGATCTCGAGGCAGCGCGCGGTGGCCGGGTCGAGCGCGAGGTGCGCCTCGGGCTGATAGAGCTCGACTCCGCGCCCGAAGCGGTCCAGGCGGTCGAGGTAGCCCGGCTTCATTTCGCTGACGTAGTGCAGCACCGCGTGGGCGGCCGGCACGTAGGCCGCCTTGTCCGAGAGGCCCAGCCCCGCGAGCGTCGCCACGCCGAAGCGCTCACAGAGCCGCTCGAGGGCTGCCTTGCCGCGGAAGGCCCAGTCTCCGACCGGCGTGACCGGCGCGGCCTCCTTGAGCGCGGTGATCAGCTGGCCGCTGAGGGTCGGCTCCTCGGCCTCCAGGCCCTCGTCGTAGACGCGGTCGGCCACGACCACCTCGGCCGGCCCGATCCGGTTCAGCTCGCTGGTCAGCTCGCCGAAGGGGACCTCGGCCACGCGGAAGCGCCCGCTGCTGGCCTCGAACCAGGCCATGCCCACGACCTTGGCGTTGCGCCGCGGGAGGTGCACGCCGAGCAGGAAGTTGCTCTTGCGCTCGTCGAGCATCTTCTCGTCGGTGAGCGTGCCCGGGGTCACGACCTCGATCACCTCGCGACGCACGATCCGCTTGCCGCGCACGCTGGCGGGGTCCTCGGTCTGCTCGCAGATCGCGACCCGGTGCCCCGCCGCGATCATGCGCGGCAGGTAGCGGTCGAGGGCGTGGTGAGGGAAGCCCGCCATGGCGTAGGCGCCGTCGGCGCCGCTCGAGCGCGAGGTCAGCGCGATCCCGAGCACCCGGGCCACGAGCTCGGCGTCCTCGAAGAACATCTCGTAGAAGTCGCCCATGCGGAAGAAGAGCACCTCGTCGGGGTGGCCCTCCTTCAGCTCGAGGTACTGCTTCATCAGCGGTGTGGTCGCCGAGCTGCTCGGCGGACGCGGAGTGGGCGTGCGCCGCTTGGCTCGGCTGCGCTCCTCTTGGGTGACGTGGGGGGGCGGCGCGCTTCGGGTGACCACGATGGATGGCTCCTTCTGAAGGCCAGAGCCTAAGGAGCACCACCGACGCCCATCGCCGCGCGCGCCCCCGGGACGCGAGCGGCAAGCCTGTCCGCAAGGTGCCGAGGCGGAGAGGCTTGCGCCTCTCTCATCCCTGTCGGAGTCGCGCGCTAGGTTGACCCTCGTGCAGTACCCAAACGATCCCCAGGGCGCCGACGTCGACGCTCTGAGTCCAATGTCCGGGTTCCCAGGCGCCCCCACCCACGTCCAGCTCCCCAGCAGCGAATCGGGCCGCTTGCTCCCGCCGCGGACGGAGTCGGGTCGCTTGCTGCGCTGGGACGACGCGCCGCAGGGCTGGTCGCCCAGCCCCTACCTGACGGAGTTCGACGACGTCGGCTTCGAGCGCCAGGTGATCAGCAGTCGGATCCCGGTGATCGTCGACTTCTGGGCCGATCGCTGCGCCCCCTGCAAGCGCCAGGTCCCGGTCCTCGAGGAGGTCGGGCGGCTGCTGATCGGACGGGTCAAGGTCGGGCGGATCAACGTCTACCGCAACCCAGAGGTCACCCGCCGCTACGGCGTCAAGGGCGTGCCCCACTTGATGGTCGTCAAGGAGGGCCAGGTCGTGCTCGAGCTGGTCGGTGACCACGAGTTCGAGCAGCTCTGGAAGCACCTCGAGCAGACGCTCTAGGTCCGGCGCCAGGGTCTGGGTCCGGCGCTCTAGAAGCTGACCTTCTGGGGGAGGGCCGCGCGCAGGCGCTCGAGGTAGTCCTGGCGGGGGATCTGGTCCGGCTGGAACACCGAGGTCGCGCGGGTCTCGTACTGGATGTCGAGCAGGCTGAAGCCGCGCTCGCGCAGGCGCTCGATCAGGGCGGCCAGAGCGACCTTCCCCATGTCGCGCTCGCGGTGGAACATGCTCTCGGCCATGAAGGCTCCGCCGAGGGCCACGCCGTAGAGGCCGCCCACGAGCCGGCCCTCGCGCCAGGTCTCGACCGAGTGGACCCAGCCCTGGCGGTGGAGCTGGCCGTAGACGGCCTCGATCTCGTCGCTGATCCAGGTCGTGGCCCGGTCGGCGCAGGCGGTGATCACGTCCTTGAAGGCCGTGTTGAAGCGGACCTCGTAGTCGCCCTTGTTGAGCGTGCGCCGGAGGCTGCGCGGGAAGTGGGGCTCTTGCAGGTCGATCACGGTCCGCGGATCGGGGCACCACCAGCCGTAGGTGCCGTCGGGCTCGGCCATGGGGAAGATCCCCTGGCGGTAGGCCGAGAGGATCATGGCGGGCGAGAGGCTGGGCCCGAGCGCCACGCACCCCTGGTCGTCCGCGCTCTCGGGCGCGGGAAAGGGGGGCGGGGTCGGCAGGCGGCGATGGCGACGGAGCTGGGAGATCAGGAACTCGATCAGCTCGATCTTGCGCGCCGGAGTTGGAGCGTCCTCCTCGGCCATGAGCGGAGAATAAAGGCGTTCCTGGGAGCACAAAGCCTGGATTCGAGGCTTGCGCGCGGCGCGCTCTCGGTGCAGCCGCCAGGCGATGGACGGAGCCTTCCTTAGGGGGGGGCTCGACCGCTAGACTGGCCGACGGCGCCCGAGCCCCGGCGGGGCGTCACGACCCTCTGCCGTGAGCCGCCCCGTGACCTCCCGCCGCCTCCCCTCCCACCTGCTCTGCATTCTCCTCTGGTGCGGCGTGTGGGGTGTGTGGAGCCTGAGGGCCGCGATCGGCAGCCCCGAGCCCACCACGCAGAGCTTCCTCGCCGCCGTGGGCGGGGTGCACCTCGTGCTCCTGCTCGGCCTGTGGACGCTCCGCTCCTGGGCGCGCTGGCTGGGGATCGGCGCCTTCCTGGCCGTCGCGACCTACGCGACCTACGACATGGCCCTGGGCAGCGTGACGCTGATGCGCGCCGGCCAGCTCTTCTTCAACCTCTGGGCCGCCGTCTACCTCTGCTCGTCGACGACGCGGGACCTGTTCCGCGGTCCGGGGGTGGGCTCGATCAGCGTGCAGAGCGTCGCGCCCCTGGGCGTGCTCCTGCTCGCGGTCGGCGCCGTGGCCGCCCTCCAGCTGCCGCGCGGGGTGACCCTCGTGCTGGGCGGCCTGCTGGCGGTGACCTACCTGGTGTTCGAGGAGCGGCTGCACGCCTGGCTGGCGGTGCTCCTCGCGCCCCGGCCCGCTGGCCTCGACCCGGAGCAGGCGCGCACCTTCCGCGCCGCGCGCCGCGCCCGCTTGCGCGGCGAGGCGGCCAACTGCGCGCGCCTGCTCAAGGACCTCCCCGCCGACTCGCGCGCCGTGGGGATCTTGCGCGGGCTGCTCCAGCTGGACCTCGCCCGCCGCGACCCGGGCCTGGCGGGGGTCGTCCTGCACAGCGAGCACGCCCCCAACCCGGCGCGCGATCGGCTCCTGGCCGAGCGCCTGGCCGAGGTCCCGCTGGCCGAGCTGGAGGCCCGCGTTCAGGCGCGCGCCGAGCTGATCGAGGCCCTGCTGGAGGACGCCGAGGACGCGCGCTCGTGCTTCGCGCTCGAGCTCGGCTCGGCCCTGGGCGCGCTCAGCGGCGAGCACTTCCTGACCAACCCCGAGCAGGGCTACCGGCGCTGGTGGAGCGAGCAGGGCGAGCACCAGCAGGGGCCGGCGGCCCTGAGCTGGCTGATCGCGCGCTGCTGGCGGGCCGAGCGCTACCGCGCCGCCGACGCCCTGGCCCAGCGGATCGCCCAGGAGCGCGCTGACGAGTCCGAGCCGGCGTCGAGCCTGCGCGAGGCGGCGGGTCTGGCCCGAGCCTTCGCCGAGGCCTCGACCCAGCTGACCGACCCTGCCTGGCGAGAGCGGGAGCAAGACACCTTGGCCCTCGCGGTCGGTCTGAGCGACGGCATGGGCTGGCTGCTGCTGGACTCGCCCTACCTCGAGCAGCGCGGCGTGGTCCGCCTGGGCGAGCGCTTCCGGGCCCGCCAGGGCCTGATCTCGGTCGCGCGCCAGGTCTGGGAGCGCTACCCCAGCGACGCCGGCCCGACGGCGCGCTGGCTGCTGCACCTGCTGACCGACGCGCCGGGCCGCCTCCTGCGCCGGCGCGAGCGCTTCGACCGCTACTGGGAGCGCTGCGGCCCGCGCCGTGAGGAGCACGAGCGGGCCTTCCTGGGCGGCGTCCGGGCCGCGACCGAGCAAATGTGGGAGGTCGCTGCCGCCAGCTTCGCGCGCGCTGCGGAGCTCGAGCCGGGCCGCACCACGCCCCGCTACAACCGCGCCGCTTGCCTGCTGCAGGCCGGTCAGCACGAGCCCGCCGAGGAGATCCTCGCGGCCCTCGCCACGAGCGAGCCCGACGAGAGCTTCTGGTGGCTGCGCCTCGGCGACTGCCGACGCCAGCGCGGCGACACCAAGGGCGCCCTGGCGGCCTACGACAAGGCGGTCGCCCAGGAGGGCCTCGGCGGGCGCGTCGCGCTGCGCCTCGGCCTGACCCTGGTCGCCGACGGCCAGGTCCAGGCAGCCGAGCGCTTCCTGGACGCGGCCCTCGAGCAGGCCGACGAGCCCGGGCTGACCGAGCAGCTGGCCTCGGTCCTCGAGAGCGAGGGCGCCTACGACCTGGCGCGTCGCTACCACCACAAGGCCTTCCTCCAGCAGCTCGAGCAGAAGGACTCCTTCGACTTCGAGGCGGGCGGCGAGGAGGGCTTCGAGCCGCCAGAGCTCGTCTAGCTGATCGGCGCGCCCGGCGTGGTATGACCGGCGGCCATGACCGACGCCCCCGCCGACGCCGACCCCGCTGATTCGCCCTCGGACCCCCAGCCGGACGCTCCCGCGAACGAAGCCGCCAGGCCCTCGCGGCTGACGCGGCGCAAGCTGCTCGGGCTCTTCGCGCTGGGAGGCCTGGGCGCCTACGGGCTCAAGAAGCTGGCGGTGGTCGATCAGCCGCCCCCGCTCAAGGCCCTGAAGCTGAGCCCCGCCGCCGAGAAGCTGGTCGAGGAGTCCTTCGCGGGGCTCGACGAGCGCAAGCTGCTCGACAGCCACGTGCACCTGATCGGGCTGGGGGTGGGCGGGACGGGCTGCTTCGTGCACCCGGGCGCGACCTCGCTGACCTCGCCCGTGCGCTGGGTCAAGACGCGCTTCTACAAGGGCGCGGCGGGGATCTACGACGACGCGCGCGCCGATCCGCTCTTCGTGGAGCGGCTGCTGGACCTCGTGCGCCACCACCGGGGTCGCTTCCTCCTGCTGGCCTTCGATCAGCACTACACAGCGGCGGGCGAGCCGGACCTCAACTACACCGAGTTCCACACGCCCAACGACTACGCGCTCGAGACGGCCGCCAAGTATCCCCAGCACTTCGTGGCCTGCGCCTCGGTGCACCCCTATCGCAAGGACGCCCTCGACGAGCTGAAGCGCTGCCGCGACGAGGGCGCGGTCGCGGTCAAGTGGCTGCCCAACGCGATGGGGATCGACCCGTCCGCCGAGCGCTGCGACCCCTACTACGCGCTCTTGAAGCAGCTCGACCTGACCCTGATCACCCACGCCGGCGAGGAGCAGGCCGTGCACGCCGAGGAGGCGCAGGAGCTGGGGAACCCGCTCCGGCTGCGGCGTCCGCTGCGGGCCGGCGTGCGGGTCGTGGTCGCCCACTGCGCGAGCCTGGGCCAGAGCGAGGACCTCGATCAGCCGGCGGACGCCGAGGGGAAGCACCCCAAGGTCGAGAGCTACGAGCTCTTCCGCCGCCTGGCCGCCGAGCCCGAGTGGCGAGGGCGGCTCTTCGCCGACGTCTCGGCCATGACCCAATACAACCGCTGCGGCGCGCCCCTGCGCGAGACGATCGCGACCCCGGCCCTGCACCCGCTCCTGATCAACGGCTCGGACTACCCGCTCCCGGCGATCGACCCGCTGATCCGCACGGGGCTGCTCGTGGACGAGGGCTACCTCGACCCCGCCGAGCGCGTCCTGATCAACGAGGTCTACGACTACAACCCGCTCCTGTTCGACTTCGTGCTCAAGCGCCGGCTGCGCGTCCTGCGCGAGGGGAAGGAGCACCGCTTGCCCGCCGCCGTGTTCGAGAGCGCGCGCGCCTTCCCGCTGGTCTCGTGAGGGTGAGCGAGGTGTCGGAGGAAGGTGCGGCTCCAAGAGTTCAGAGCGTCGCGTGTCGCGTGTCTACGAGCGCCGCGAGGCCTCGCTCACCCTCAGAGGCAACACAGTGAGCGAGGACACCTACCGGCGGGTCACGATCCGCGGCGCCGGCTCCTACGAGCGGCTGGAGCTCGAGACCCTGCCCGCCCTCGAGCCGGGGCCCGGCGAGGTCGTGATCGACGTGGTCGCGAGCGGCGTCAACTACGCCGACTGCGTCGTGCGGATGGGCCTCTACTCCTCCGCCAAGGAGTTCGTGGGCTGGCCGATCACGCCCGGGTTCGAGGTCGCCGGCGCCGTGCGGGCCCTCGGCGAGGGCGTCTCGGACCTGAGCGTCGGCGACTCGGTGCTCGGCGTGACGCTCTTCTTCGGCTACGCCAGCCAGGTCAAGACGCCGCGCGAGAAGGTGTTCCCCTTGCCCAGGGGGCTCTCGCCCGAGCAGGCCGCTGGCGTGCCGGCGGTGTTCTTGACCGCCTACTACGGCCTGATCGAGCTGGCCCAGCCGCGGGCCGGCCAGAAGGTGCTCGTGCACTCGGCCGCGGGCGGGGTGGGCGGGAGCCTGGTCCAGCTGGCCAAGGCCAAGGGCTGCGAGGTGGTCGGCGTGGTCGGCGCCAGCCACAAGGTCGAGCAGGTCCGCGCCCACGGCGCCGACCACGTGATCGACAAGTCGAGCGAGGACCTGTGGGCCGTGGCCGAGCGCTGCGCGCCGGAGGGCTACGACATCGTGTGCGACGCCAACGGGGTCGCGACGCTGAAGCAGAGCTACGACCACCTGCGCACGCCCGGCAAGCTGGTGGTCTACGGCTTCCACACCATGATGCCCAAGCGCGGGGGCAAGCCGAACTGGCTCAAGCTGGCCTGGGGCTGGCTGCGCACGCCGCGCTTCAACCCCCTCGACATGACGACCAGCAGCAAGAGCGTGCTGGCCTTCAACCTCAGCTACATGTTCGAGGAGCAGTGGCTGCTCGACGAGGCGATGCACCAGCTGATCGCCTGGCTGGAGGAGGGCACGATCCAGGCTCCGCCGGTCACGACCTACCCCCTGGACGAGGTGGCCCGCGCCCACCGGGACCTCGAGTCGGGTCAGACGGTCGGCAAGCTGATCCTGGTGCCCTAGCCGGGATAGGTCGCGCTACGCGAAGAGCGCCGAGACGAACTTCTCCGCGTCGAAGGGGGCGATGTCCTCGGGCTTCTCGCCCAGACCGACGAACTTGACCGGGATCCCGAGCTCCTCGCGGATCACGACCACGATCCCGCCCTTGGCGGTGCCGTCGAGCTTGGCCAGGAAGAGGCCGGTCAGGGGGATCGACTGCGAGAAGGCGGCGGCCTGGCGCACGCCGTTCTGGCCGGTCGTGGCGTCGATCACGAGCAGGACCTCGTGGGGCGAGCTCTCGATGTGCTTCTTGCCCACGCGCGCGATCTTCTCCAGCTCGCGCATCAGGTTCTTCTCGGTGTGCAGGCGCCCGGCGGTGTCGACGATCAGCACGTCGAAGCCCTTGGCGACGGCCTTCTCGTGGGCGTCGTGGGCGACCGCGGCCGGGTCCTGGTTCTGCTGGCCGAGCACGATCTCGACGTCCAGGCGCTCGGCCCAGGTGCGCAGCTGCTCGACGGCCGCGGCGCGGAAGGTGTCGGACGCGCAGAGCAGGACGCGCTTGCCCTGCTCGGCGAGGTGCTTGGTCAGCTTGGCGATCGAGGTCGTCTTGCCGGCCCCGTTCACGCCGCACACCAGGATCACGGTCGGGCCGTCGGGGTTCTCGTTCAGCTTGGGGTGCTCGCCGCCGAGCTGCTCGACCAGGCGCCCCTTGAGGAACTCGAGCACCTGGTCCTGGCTCTTGAGCTCGCCCTTCTTGTAAGCCTCCTTGAGGCCAGCCAGCAGCTTGTCGGTGACCGAGACGCCGATGTCGGCCTGGAGCAGGATCTCCTCCAGCGAGTCGATCACGCCCTCGCTCAGCTCACCTCCGCCGAGCGCGCGCCGGATCCCGTCCAGCAGGCCGCCGCGGGTCTTGCCCAGGGCGTGGCGCAGGCGCTCGAAGGGATCGGTGATCACCTCCTCCTTCTTGCCCTGCTTGCGGCCGAGGAGGACGGCGGCGACCACGATCACGAGGACCGTGATCAGGATCGGGACCAGGTTCGCCTGGAGGAACTCCACTTACTCTGCCTCCTCGGCGGGCGCGCTGACGGTCGCGCCCTTCTCGGCGCGGACCCGGATCTTGTCCAGGATCCCGTTCACGAAGCCGCCCGACTCCTTGGAGCTGTACTTCTTGGCCAGCGTGACGGCCTCGTTGATCGAGACCGCCGCCGGGACGTCGTCGCGGAAGAGCAGCTCGTAGGCGCCGATCCGCAGGATGTTGCGGTCGATCGTCGCCATGCGCTCGACGCGCCAGTTGATCGCGACCGCGCTCAGCTCGGCGTCGAGCGCGGCCCGCTGGTCGCGCACGCCGTTGACGAGGTCGCGCGAGAAGCGGCGGGCGTCCTTGCCGTCGACCTCGTCGGCGATCTCGACGAAG
>CALDQK010001197.1 GCA_937911525.1 uncultured bacterium | reverse complement strand
AGGGCCTGGCGCAGGCGCCGCCACTCGGCGCGGCTGAGGTCCGAGCACTCGCGGCGCGGGTCGACCTTGGCCACGAAGAGGGCCTCGGCCGCGTAGATATTGCCGATCCCCGCCACGATCGCCTGGTCGAGGAGGGCGACCTTGACCGCGCGTCGGCTGCGCCCGAGCCGCTCGGGCAGGTCCTCGGGCGTCAGCTCGAGCGCGTCAGGGCCGAGCTTGGCGCTGACCGCTTCGGCGTAGGCCTCCTCGTCGAGCAGGCGCAGGGTGCCCAGCCCGCGCCGGTCCCAGAGCAGGAGCTCATCGACCTCGCCGCCCGAGAGCTCGAAGCGAGCTCGGAGGTGCTTGGTGGTCGGGGGGTCGGTCAGGAGCGCCAGGCCGGTCATGCGCGGCTCGAACACGATTCGCTCGCCTCCGTCGAGCTCGAACACCAGCCGCTTGCCGGCCCGGCCGACCCGCTCGATCGTGCGGCCCTTGGCCCGGCGCTGGAAGGCGCGCGCGGTGGGCTCGAGGGTCAGCGGCTTGACGTCCTGGCGGCGCGGCAGCTCGAGCCGCTCGATCCGGCAGCCCTCGACCGCCAGCACGCCACGGCGCATCGTCTCGACTTCGGGTAGCTCAGGCACAGGGACTCCAAGGAGCCTGCGAGTCATTGCTGGGCGTCGCGAGTCCTGCTGCGCGCTCGAGCGAGTGTGTGCGCTGCCGGCTCTGAGCCGAGAGTTGGGGGGCCGGGGGGCGCAGCCGGCGCAGCCCCCCGGGACAGCTCGTTTCGACTTCGGGTCGCTCAGGCATGAAACCACTCCTGGCCCCGCCGGGAACACAGCGGGTATGATTCGCCCGCCTGAAACACTGGTAAGGAGCCACCTGTGAAGTTCCGCGAGATCGTCGACAGCATCGCCGCCGCCTGCAACTGGCAGGTCACCGAAGAGGAGAACGGCTCCATTTGTATCGAGGTGCCGACCGGCGACGACCGCACCCAAATGGTGCTGATCACCGACGACGTCGACATCGCCGAGCAGCCGATCGTGCGCTACTGGAGCGTGATCGGCCCCTCGGAGGGGATCGAGTTCCGTCGCTGCCTCGAGGAGAACTGCAAGCTGGCCTACGGGGCCTTCGCGCTCAAGGAGGAGCAGCTGGTCCTGATGGACACCCAGCTCGTCCAGGACGCGGACCCCATGGAGGTCGGCGCCTCGATCGGCAACCTGGCCGCCTACGCCGACCGCTACGAGCGCGACCTGTTCGAGGTCGACAAGTACTAGCCCCGTGCTCCTCGACACCCGCCTAGAGGGCGTGATCGAGGTCCAGGGGACTTACTCGAGCGGGGGCGCCCGCTACTTCGAGGCGACCCTGGTCTCCGACGACGCCCAGACCCTGCATATCTACGAAGGCCAGCTGAAGGAGGTCCCCCTCGACGAGCTCGAGGAGGGCCAGCGCTACAAGGTCGTGTTTCGACCCTTCGTGAACAACCGCTGGCTCGAGCTCAAGATCGAGCAGCTCGAGTTGGTGGTCTAGAGGCCCCGCAGCGAAGGGACTGCCTAGCTGAGGACGGTCAGCTCGTCCTTCTCGACCTTGCGCTCCTCGCCCTGGAACTTGACCTTGGCCTTGGTGAACTGCGGGTCGTTCTTGACGAAGAGGACGGTGCCGACCCCGTAGGTCGGGTGACGGACGGTCGCGCCGATCCCCATCTCGCCGGGGCGCAGCTCGGTGACCTTGACCTTGCTCGGGCCGCGGCCGCGGCTGGAGCTGCGGCTGGTCGAGGACGACTTGCGCTTCTTCTTGGCGCCAGGCGCCTTGTCGAGCTCGATCACCCGGCGCTCCTTCTTGATGAAGGTGACCGCGGCCTTGGCCGTGGCGGCCTTCTTGGGGATCAGCTCGAGCAGGGGCGTCGGCTCGGGCGGCGCGCTGGGCAGCTCGTCGGTGGCCTCGACCAGAATCACCACGTCGGGCGGGGCGTCGGCGGTCGGCTCGTTGTCGTCGTTGAAGAAGTGGTCGTGGCGCTGCCAGTCGAGGACGCAGGCGGTGGCGGCGTAGCGCCCGGGGGGCAGGCCGTAGAAGAGCTGGCCGCCGTCGGGGATCGCCGAGAGGCGGTCGCCGCCGCCGTCGCCGGGGAGGCGCTCGACGGGGCCCAGGAACACCTCGTTGCCCTCGACCACGAGCGGCGTGGGGTCGGCGCGCTGCTCGACGACGTAGTCCACCTCGTTCTCGGCCAGGCTGTCGCCGACGCGCACGCGGTAGCTGCGGCTGGTGGCCTTGCCCGTGCTGAGCGGCCAGAGGGCGACGCGGCCGTCCTGACGCTCCGCGATCCCGAAGGGGTCGTCCTTCCACCAGGTCGAGGCGGCCTTGACCCGCTCCTTCAGCGGCGCCGGGTCGTAGACCACGATCATGCCGCTGTCGGACTGAATGCTCATGGTCGGGCTGGACTCGATCTCGCTCACCGGTGGCTGCTCCTCGCTGCGGAACCTAAACCCCTGGGGCCCGGAAAGCCAACCCCGCGGGTGAGGGGAGGCTAGTCGTCTTTCGGTTCTTCTTGGTGGGGGTCCTTGGCGCCCTCGGCCGCGTCCGGCTTGGGCGGCTGCTTGCCCTCCAGCTTCTCCTGCATCTCGCTGATCCGCGCTGGGACGGCGGTCTTGTAGAAGCGGAGGTGGATCCAGCCGTCCTTGAACTTGGTCAGGGTCGGCACGGCTAGCCAGGTCTTGCCCTCGGGGATGTCCTTGCGCGGGAGCAGGATCTTGATCGCCATGCCGCCTTCGCCGGTGATCGGGTCGGGCGAAGAGGCGATCGGCTTGGCCTCGGGGGGGAGGGTGCCCTTGACCTCGAAGTTGGCCGCCGCCTGGGGGTCGACCGCGTAGACGACCGCGGCGAGGTCGGTGATCTCGAGCTTGCCGCGCGGGTGGACCTCGATCCCGATCAGGACGTAGTTCTCATCGCCGGTCGGCCAGAAGGTGACCTGGAAGCGGTGATCTGCCTCCTTGTCGACCTCGTCGGTGTAGGCGTCGATCGCCTTGATCTGCTGGTCGTCGATCCGGTAGTAACGGGTCTCCTTGCCGACGATCGCCTCGAACTCGCCGTGGCCGAGCTCGGCGATCGTGTAGGAGGGGCCGCTGCAGCCTGCCAGGAGGGCCAGCGAGGCCAGGAGGAGGAGCCGGAGTCCAGCGCTCATGAGGTCGCCTCGGAGGGTTGATTGCTGTCCGGTTCGCGCAGGAGCTCGGCCGGGATCGGCTTGCGACCCGCGAAGCCCCCGTCGGGCGGGTGGTAGTAGCGCAGCTCGGGCTCGTCATCCCGCCAGCAGAGGTGGACCAGCTCGCCCTCGATCAGGCCGGGGAAGTCGACGATCCCGCGCTCGAAGTTGGGGCACCTGAAGCTACAGCCGATCTGCTCGAGCTCGCGGAAGAGGCCGTCGAGGCTCTCGACGAGGCGCTCAGCCTGCGCCCGCTCGACGGGCCCCATGGGCTTGCCGCGCAGGGCCATGAGGGACTGGCCCTGCTCCAGCACGTCGCCCACGATCTGGCGGACGAGGGGCAGGGTCTTGGTGGCTTCGAGGGGGGTGAAGACCTTCAGGCTCAACGCAACTCCTCCAGGGCCCAACACGTTACCGAGTGCGTCAAGCCTGGCGAAGTCAGAGCAGAAAGCTCCCTCAGCGGAAGCGCGACGTGGTGACGTCGATCTCGCCGATCGAGCCGTCGCGCCGCTCGAGGTGGTAGGCGACGCCGTCCTCGGTCTGGAGCACGTAGCGCTGGCGCGAGTGCGGCTTGGGCGTCTCGTCCTCCATGGAGTGTTCGACGCGCAGGGTCAGCACTCGCCGCCCGGGCGCGACCATGACCGAGAAGCTGTGGGTCGAGGTCGGCTGCCCGTCGACGGCCCAGATCGTGACGTCGACTCCGGGGCGAACGATCGCGTGGGGCTCGTCGTCGTCGAGGGGACCGCCGGCGTAGGTGCCGGTGCAGCCGCTCAGGAGGAGCAGGGCCAGGGCGAAGAGGAGGTGGTGGGCTCGGTTCATGGCACTCTGGGGTAGGACGCGCGCGGCACAGGCTACTCGATGCCTGGCGGAACCAAAGAAAACAGCCCCAGTCGAAACCGGGGCTGCTTGGATTGGCGTGCTGCTCAGCTTGAACAGCTTTGCTCAGGAAGGGATTCGAACCCCCACTCCCTTATCAGGAACTAGGCCCTCAACCTAGCGCGTCTGCCAATTCCGCCACCTGAGCGTGGGAATCACGGAAGTATAGGGACGCCTTCCCACCCGTCAAGCGCGGCGTTTCGATGAACCCATCGCGGCTGTTGTCTCGAAGTTTCGGTGATTTAGGATCCGCCTCCCGAGGAGAGAGAATGACCGCCACCACGACCGGACCCCGCCTCTCGCGCCGCGTTCAGGAGCTCCCCGCCAGCCAGACCCTGGCCCTGGCGGCCCGCGCCAAGGCCCTGGCCGCCGAGGGCAAGCCGGTGATCAGCTTCAGCGCCGGTGAGCCCGACTTCACCAGCCCCTCGCTGGTGGGCGAGGCCGCCAAGGCGGCGATCGACGCCGGGGACACCCACTACCCGCCGGTTCCGGGCACCGCGGCCCTGCGCCAGGCGATCGTCGATCGGGTCAAGCGCGAGACCGGCCATGTCGCCGACCCTGGACGGGTCCTCGTCTCGACCGGCGCCAAGCAGGTGCTCTACAACCTCATCCACGCCCTGGTCGATCCGGGCGATGAGGTCGTCTACGCCAGCCCCTACTGGGTCAGCTACCCGGCCATGGTCCAGCTCGCCGGTGGGCGCGGGATCCCGATCCCGACCCGCGCCGAGGAGGACTTCCGTCTCACGCCCGAGGCCGTCGAGGGCGCCCTGGGGACCAAGGTCAAGGCGGTGATCCTCAACAGCCCCAGCAATCCGACCGGCGCCGTCATGTCGCCCGAGGACATGAAGGCGATCGTCAAGCTCTGCCTGGACCGGGGCGTGACCCTGATCTCGGACGAGATCTACGGTGGCCTGGTCTATGGTGACGCCAAGCACACCAGCGCCTTCTCCGTCGACGACCCGCGCGTGGCGGAGAACGTGGTCCTCGTGGACGGCGTGTCCAAGGTCTACGCCATGACCGGCTGGCGGATCGGCTACGCGGTCGGCCCCGAGTCGCTGATCAAGGCGGCCTCCAAGATCCAGTCCCAGTCGACCAGCGGCGCCTGCGCGATCGCGCAGGCCGCCTCGGCCGCCGCCCTCGACAAGGCCGGCGAGGACGCCGAGCGCATGCGTCAGGCCTTCGCCCGCCGCTGCGAGCTCGCGACCGAGCTCTTCAAGGAGATCCCGGGCGTGCGCGTGCCCCAGGCTCTGGGCGCCTTCTACGTGTTCCCCGACTTCAGCGCCTACTACGGCAGCACGATCGAGGGCACCGAGATCACCGACTCGCTCGCGCTCTCGGAGCTGCTCCTCGACAAGGCGCTCGTGGCCGCCGTCCCCGGCGGGGCCTTCGGCGCCGACGGGCACCTGCGCTTCAGCTACGCCCTGGGCGAGAGCGAGATCCGCGAGGGGATCGGGCGCGTCAAAGACCTCCTCGCCAAGGCGGATCCGCAGCCCAAGGGCTAAGCTGTCGCTGTGAGCGAACCGGCCGCCAACCCGTCTCCTGAGCCACTCCCTCCCGAAGGGGCTAGCGCGGCGACCGAGGCGGCCGAGCCTGCGCACAAGCTCGAGGCGGGCTTGCCTGAGGGAGCTCCCCAGGTGCCCCCGCTCGGGCCCGTGGGTGCGCCCTTCGGGCCGCGGCACTTTCCGCCGGCCGAGGGCAAGCTGCCGCCGCGCTGGCTGCAGCCGCTCTACGCCTACCGCGAGGTCAGCGCGCTCGGCTATCGCTTCGCCCGGGCCAGCGGGATCGAGCGCGGGTTCTGGGGGCTGGCCTTCGTGGCCTGCCTGACCGTGCTCTCGCTCTCAGCCTTCGTGCTTTCGCCGGACAAGCGCGGGATCGGCACCCACGAGCAGCTCGGCCTGCCCCCCTGCGGCTTCGTCGAAATGTCGGGCGGCTACCCCTGCCCCTCCTGCGGCTACACCACGACCTTCACCTTGGCAGCCCACCTGCGCCCGATCGACGCGGTGATCAACCAGCCCTTCGGGTTCTTCGTGTTCTGCCTGACCGTCGTGGCCGTGCCGCTCTCGGCGCTCTCGCTCTTTGGGGGGGCTTCGCTCTTCGCCATGAGCGAACGCTGGCCCTGGCCCAAGCTCTTCGCGCTGATCGTGCTCGCCTGGTTGACCGCATGGGCCTACAAGTGCGCGCTGGTCTAGCCCTGCTGCTGGCCAGCGCCGGGCTCGTGGTCGGCTGCAACCTCTCGGGCCCGACCGCGCTCTCGAGCGGACGGCTGGCCTACAACGAGGTGATCCAGGCGACCGAAATGGAGCAGCTGCTGCTCAACCTGGTCCGCCTGCGCTACGTCGAGCCGCCCGTGTTCCTCCAGATCGGCGGTGTGACGGCCCAGTACGAGCTGAAGGGGATCATGGGCCTCAGCGCGGACGTGCCCAACCGCCAGTCGGCGGCCGGCACCGTGTTCAAGCCCAAGCTCGAGGCCAGCTACGCCGAGAAGCCGACGGTGTCGCTCAGTCCGCTCCAAGGCGCGAACTTCGCCGAGTCCTTCTACGCGCCGATCGACCCGCGCACGCTGCTCTACCTGGGCTACAGCGGCTGGAGCCTGGAGCGGATCCTGATGCTCTGCGTGCGCCACCTCAACGACCTGCCCAACCAGCCGGCGCTGCGGCCCGGCAGCAAGCGCACGGTCAAGGATTTCCGCCGCGCAGCTCACCTGTGTGGGCTGCTGCAGGCCCGCGGGCAGCTGCTGGTGGCGGCCGACCTCACCGCGGACAAGGCCGACGCCTCGGGCAAGGCCACCGTCGAGACCAAGTTCCTCCTCTCGGGGGAGGGCCCCGAGCTCGCCGAACTGCGCGAGCTGCTCGGGCTCGACCCGGGGCTCGAGGTGGTCCCTCTCACGGCCCAGATGCGCTCAGCGGCGCCCAAGGGCTTGGCGGTCGGGACGCGCTCGCTGATGCGCGTGCTCAGCATGCTGGCGCGCGGCGTCGAGGTCCCCGCCGAGGACCGGGACGTGGTCTACGCCGACGTCAGGGGCGACGGGGAGACCTTCGGCTTCCAGGAGGCGATCCGCGACATGTGGCGGATCCGCAGCGACGCGATCAGCGGCCCAGGACCGCTGGTCGAGATCGACTACCGCGGGCACACCTTCTGGATCGACGACGCAGACGAAGAGACCAAGGCCACTTTCGTGCTCTTGCACCAGCTCTACGGGATCCAGACCGGCCACCTTGCGCCGAACCTGCCGCTGATCACGCTCTCGGCTGGTGGGTAGCTAGCGGACCGTGACGCCGCCCTTGAAGGTCGCCGTCACGCAGCGCCACTCGAGCTCCTTGCCCTCGCGCTCCTCCTTGACTCCGCGCCAGGGGTTCTTGGGGTGGTCGAGGGCCTGGGCCACGCCGTCGAAGAGGACGCGCGCGCCGGGCTCGGCTTCGAGCGCCTTCTTGAGGATCACGCGCGCGCGTAGGTAGCCGCAGCGCACGACCGCCACGGGGTTGCCTTCCTCGTCGCTGCCGGCCTCGATCAGCTCGCCGAAGTCGGCGACCTCGAGCTTCTTCAGCTTCTCGGCCAGCTTCTTGCCGGGCTCCTTCTCTTTGGCGAGCTTGCCCGCCTCCTCCAGGGCCTGGAGCAGGAAGGCGTTGGCGCTCAGGACCGAGCTCGCGAAGCCCTCGAGGAGTGAGTCCGCGGGCACGGGGCCGAAGGGGGAGCCCTCCTCGGTCGGGCGCATGGCTAGGTAGAGGCCGCGCTCCTTCTTGACCCACACCTGGCGAATCAGGCGCGCCTCGCCCGCCTTTCGCCCCGCGAAGGTCACCAGCGCGTCGACCGTGACCGCGTCGCGGTGGGCCACCACCGCTAGCGCCTTCCAGCGCTCGACGATCAGGGGCTGGCCGTGCCAGCGGCCCTTGCGCTGGAGGAGGCGCTTGAACCAGGCCTCCTCCTTGCCCTTGTAGGCCTCCCGGTAGGCGGGGTGGGCCATGCCAATGAAGGCCGCGGCCGCGGCTTGGGGGCGCACGCTGCGGGCGTTGACCCGCAGCCGGCTGCCCTTCTTGAGCAGGCGGTCGGGGTGGCGCGCGGCGAAGTGTTGGCCGGCGCGCTTGAGCACGGCCTTCTCGGCCTTGCGCAGCTGGCGGTCGGCGCCCTTGCCCTGGGCGCAGGCGAGGCCGCCGAAGAGCAGGGGCAGGGTCAGCAAGAGGATCGGGCGAGCGAGCTTCATGGGGTCCATTCTGGCGAGCGAGAGCTCAGCCCTCCAGGGCCTTGCGCAGGGTGTCGGGGAGGGGCACCGGACGCCCCGTCTCGAAGTCGATCCAGACCACGACCGACTCCCCCTCGCAGACGGCCGCCACCTCGGGCTCTTCACCCTGTAGGCGGTGCAGCGCGTAGGTCAGCGTGAAGCTGGTGTTGCCGACGCGGGTGCAGGTCACGGGGATCGAGAGCGTCGCCGGATACTTGAGCTGCTCCTTGAAGGTGCAGCTGACCTTGGCCACGACCGGGCCCACGTTGCCCTCGTAGCTGGCGAGGTCGAGCGCGTCGAAGAGGCCCATGCGGGCGGTCTCGCAGTAGGTGAAGTAGGTCGCGTTGTTGACGTGGCCGAGCGCGTCCATGTCGCTCCAGCGCAGGGGCACGCGCTCGGTGTGGAGGGGGCTGCTCATGGGGTCTCCAGGGGGAAGGCGTGGTCGCGGGCCTCGGTCGCCTGGCCGGCGGGGTCGAAGCTGCGCTCGACGAAGCGCAGCGCGCCAGCCGCGGCGTCGTGGATCAAGGCGGTCGAGCAGCGGGTCCCGTAGGGCTCGCTGACGAGGAAGGCCGCCGAGAGGAAGCGCTCGGCCTCGAGGCCGACGCCGGTGTCGGGCAGCTCGTCGTCAGCGGGGCGGCGGCGGTCGGCGAGGAGCGCGAGCAAGGCGTCGGGCGTCGGTCCCGCGGCCAGCGCAGCTCCCAGCGCTGCGCGCGCGCGCGTCAGTTTGGGCCAGGGCTCGTCGAGGACGGCGTTACTCAGCCCGTAGACCCCTGGCTCCAGCGCGCGGGGAGGCTGGGGGTCGCGGTTGCCAGCGCTCCACAGCTCGTCGGGCGTGCCGAGCAGCAGGTTGAACCCGGCGTAGGCGTCGAGGTCGCGCGCGGCCAGGAACTCGGCGGGGGACTGGCCCCCGCCGAGGAAGTCGCGTACGAGGGCGCCGCGGGAGGGCGGGTCTGGTGGCTGGGTCCGGCCCGGCTCGCGGACGTTGGTCAGCGCCGCGAAGCGGCCGCGGAAGTCGGTGGGCGGCCACAACAAGCGCGTCTCCTTCGGCAGCACCTTGATCCACCACTTCGAGAAGGACCAGCCGGACGGCGACGGCACGCCTTCGCGCAACACGCGGGCACGGCGGCGTGAGTCGACGTGTGGAACCGTGCCGGAGGACGCCGCGGGCGAGATGCCGGGGGTCAGCGGGGCGGGGTCGAACCGGGCC